>CAYNGW010000026.1:0-16179 GCA_964396955.1 uncultured Rikenellaceae bacterium
TGATTTTAGTAAGGAAGATCTTTATGATGCTATAATAGACTTCCAGAAAAGAGAAAGAAGATTTGGAAAGACGAGTGAACAAGTTTTGGAAAAATGATGAAATGATGTTGTTCAGAAGATTTAAGCGGATGGTTATAGCAGCTTTCCTGATTCTGGTGAGCACTTTGGTGAATGCCCAGGAGAAGCAGGAAATATTTGATTATATGACACAGGATGACTATATAGTTGGCGGAGTTTCAGTTTCAGGGATAAGGTACCTGGATATTAATGCCCTTATCGGGATTTCCGGTTTGAGAATAGGCCAGGAAATATCCATACCGGGAGACGTTGTGTCAAATGCAGCAAAAAAATTATGGCAGCAGGGATTATTCTCGGACGTAAGGATAACAATTGACAGAATACAATTCGACACTGTTTTTCTTGATATTTATCTTCAGGAGCGGCCAAGGATATCATCAATAAAGTTCAATGGTATAAAAACTTCTGAAACACAGGATATCGTCGATAAAATAAACCTGCCTGTCGGATCACAGCTGACATCCTATATTCTGACTACTACCTCAAAAATAATAAGGGATCATTTCATCGAAAAAGGTTTCCTGAACACTACTGTGGAATTTGTTCAGAAAGATGATCCCGATCTGCCCAACAATGTCATACTTAATATCAATGTAGATAAAAAGGAAAGAGTAAAAATTGAGGAGTTCACTTTTGCGGGCAATGAGAATTTCGATACCAAAAAGCTCCGCCGGCAGATGAAAGACACAAAGAAAATGAACCTTAACTTCTTTAAAGCTTCTAAATACATTGATGAGAAATATACAGAGGACAAGGAGAAACTGATAACATTTTATAATGATAACGGATTCAAGGATTTCACTATTCTTTCCGATTCCCTTTACACAATCTCTGATAATCGTGTCGGTTTACTTATAAAGGTTGATGAAGGAGAACAGTATTTTTTAAGGAATGTAAACTGGGTTGGCAATAGTGTTTACAGGAAAGAAGATCTCGACAGGAGATTTAATGTTGAGAAGGGATCAGTATATAATCAATCGCTTATTATTGACCGGCTTAATGGTTCAGGAGGGGCTGAGGATGCTGTAAACAACCTCTATCTCGACCATGGTTATCTCTTTTCACAGGTTGTGCCGGTTGAAGCCAAGGTTGAGGGGGATTCAGTTGATCTGGAAATCAGAATATATGAAGGGGATCAGGCATATGTAAACGATATAATGATCACCGGGAATACGCGTACCAATGAACATGTTGCAAGGCGTGAACTATATACACTTCCGGGAAATCTCTTCAGTAAGGAAGAGATTATCAGGTCTATACGCCAGCTGGGTGTACTTGGTCATTTTGACCCGGAAAAGATAAATCCTTCACCGCTTCCCGATCCTGTGAACGGCACGGTTGATCTTCTTTACAAACTAGAGGAGAAAGCAAACGACCAGTTTGAAGTGTCCGGAGGTTGGGGTGCCGGTTTGCTGGTAGGAACAATCGGGGTGCGATTCAGTAATTTTGCAATGCGTAATTTCTTTAAGCTGGACGAATGGAAGCCTTATCCTTCAGGCGACGGACAATCCCTGAGCATCAGGGCTCAATCCAACGGAAGTTATTATCAGTCGTATAATATTTCATTTGTCGAGCCATGGCTTGGCGGCAGCAAGCCTAATACTTTCTCCGTTTCACTGTACAGGTCAAAGATAGCACAAAGCAAGACAGAGTCTATGATAATTGACGGAGCTTCTATTGGTCTGGGTAAAAGGCTTGAATGGCCCGATGACTTTTTCTCCATTTACGGAGAATTAAGTTACCAGAGGTTTAATATGAATAACTTCTCTCAAGGGGGTTATGATTTCCTTTTTCAGAATGGCAAGTCAAATCTCATGAGCCTGACAGGACGACTGCAAAGATTCTCGACAAGCCCGAACCTTATTTACCCGAGAAGCGGATCATCCTTTACACTTTCACTCCAGGCAACTCCGCCCTACTCATCCATAAGCGGAAAAGAGATGGCAGGTGCGCCTGATACCGTAAGATACAAATGGATCGAATTTCATAAATGGATATTTAAAGCAGATTATTATCTTCCTCTTACAAAAAATGAAAAGCTGGTTTTAAATACTCGTTTTTCCTTCGGTTACCTGGGTTATTATAATAAAGATATTGGACCTTCACCTTTTGAGAACTTTACTGTAGGTGGTGATGGTATGAACAATTATCAGTTATATGGCCGTGAAGTTGTATCTCTAAGGGGTTATTCTTCAGGCAGCGGGGGAGTCGGATCGCTTACGCCTATTGATCCCGTAACCGGATCCCCTTCAGGCAATGTATATTCAAAGATAACAATGGAACTCAGGTATCCTGTTTCTTTAAATCCACAGGCAACGATTTATGTTCTTGCTTTCCTTGAATCAGGCAGGGCATGGACCCACCTCAGGGAATTTAATCCCTTTAAAATGAATCGTGCAGCGGGCTTCGGTCTCAGAGCCAATCTTCCGATGTTCGGACTGCTTGGTATAGACTGGGGATATGGATTTGATCAGGTGCCTGATCCGGATAATTTTCCAAATGCTAATAAATCACAATTCCATTTTGTAATAGGTCAACAATTTTAACATACGCGTAAAAATAAAAGTTATGAAAAAAATAGGTGTTTTAATAGTAATAATGGTTCTGACAACAACCATGGCTGTTGCTCAGAAATATGCTTTTGTTGATTCTGAATATATCAGGAAAAACATACCGGCTTTTACGACAGCACAGGAGCAGCTTGACAAACTCTCAGAGCAATGGGAGAAGGAAGTGGCCGATGGCTATGCTGTTGTTGAACAGATGTATAAATCATACCAGAATGAGGCAGTGCTTTTTTCCCAGGATATGAAGACCAAAAGGGAAGAAGCCATCATAGCAAAGGAGCAGGAGATGAAAGAGCTTCAGAATAAGTACTTCGGGATGGAAGGCGAACTGTTCAAAAAAAGAGAGGAACTTGTAAAACCCATCCAGGATGAAATACTCAAGGCAATAAAGGATATTGCAGTCGAAGGCAACTATGCGGTAATATTCGATACCGCTGCCGGAGGAAATATTCTGTTCGCTAATCCGAAATATGACATCAGCGATCAGGTCCTTGAAAAATTAGGTTATAACAATTAAATAATTACTTTTGCATAAATTAAATTAATAAAAACTATCTGTAATGAAAAGATTCATAGGAATTGCAACCCTCGCTATTCTGGTTGCAACTACCGGTTACTCCCAGAGCCTGAAATTCGGGCATATTAACAGTGATGAACTTATCCGGGCCTTACCTGAATTTGACTCAGCTAATGTAAAACTTGAAAACCTGCAACAGGAACTTGTCAATGCATTGGAACTGATGACAGTTGAGCTTAAAAATAAAAGTGATGCATATGATAAGGAAAGCAAAAACCTTACTGATATTGTAAGGCAAACCAAGGAACAGGAACTTATTGACCTGAACAGAAGAATTCAGGATTTTCAGACCAGTGCACAGGAACAGCTTCAGAACAAGCAGGTTGAACTTTTCCAGCCGATCTATGCCAGGGTTGACAAGGCAATAAAAGATGTTGGAAGGGAAAACGGATTTGTTTATGTTTTCAATGTGAGTACTCTTCTTTATATTGATGAGACGAAGAGTGTAAATGTGATGCCAATGGCCAAAGCAAAACTTGGACTGAAATAATTTAGCAAAATGATACCAATGACCATCCTCAACGGGATGGTCATTTTTTTTAATTTAATAAAGTGAAAAAACAACCAATCGGGATTTTTGATTCCGGCGTCGGAGGCCTAACAGTAGCTCACGCAGTCAAGCAGCTGCTTCCGGGGGAGAACCTCATTTATTTTGGTGATACTGCTCACCTTCCTTATGGAGATAAATCAGCTGAATCGATTAAGTACTATTCACGCAGGATAACCGAATTCCTTCTTGAGCATGATTCAAAGGTTGTTCTTGTGGCATGTAATTCAGCCTCTGCATCTGCTTTTGATACTCTTAAGAAGGAGTTTAAAAACAAGACTATCCTTATTGATGTTATCGATCCGGTAGTGGAGTACATCAGCAGCAGGGACTTCAAAAAAATAGGTGTCATAGGCACAAAGCGAACGATTAGTTCAGGGACCTATGAATCAAAGGTCAAAGAAAGATCTCCCTCAACAACTGTGGTATCGCTGGCAACCCCGTTGCTTGTACCAATGATTGAGGAGGGATTCATTTTCGATGATATCAGCAATGCAATTATCCGCGCATATCTGTCCGATCAGTCGTTGGCCGGTATCCAGGCTCTGATACTTGGATGCACCCATTATCCCATAATTAAAAATCAGATCAGCAAGATCTTTAATTTCAATGTTGAGGTGGTCGATTCGGCAAGAATGGTCGCAACAATCCTGAGAAATGTACTCGAGAGTAAAGGTCTGCTCAACGACTCGGGCAAAGTAAAAGATCTGTTTTTCGTTTCTGACTATACTCCTTATTTTGAGAAGATTGCAAAGATGTTCTTCGAAGGTGAGATAAACCTTAAGAAAGCGGATATCTGGAGCCAGGCTCCTTTCAAAACATGACCAAAGTCATGCACATTTTTCAATAATATTGTTTTGCTTCGAACTTTAATAAAGGTACTTTTGCATTGCATAAACAATTGATTAAGTGTAATCAAGCCTCATATTTAATATTTCAGATCTATCATGGAGAAAAATTCACAGGCTATTAGAAGAGAAGAGGTGGCGATCCGTTTTTCGGGTGATTCAGGTGATGGCATGCAGCTGACTGGAACTCTTTTTTCTGATACGGCTGCCTTGTATGGCAATGACCTGTCAACATTTCCCGATTATCCGGCAGAGATCCGTGCGCCTCAGGGAACGGTAGGTGGTGTATCGGGATTCCAGGTTCATATGGGTCATTCAGAGATAAATACCCCCGGGGATTATGCTGATGTCCTTGTTGCAATGAATCCTGCCGCCGTTAAAGCAAATGCTTTGTGGGTAAAACCGGGAGGCACAATAATATTTGATAAGGATAATTTCACTGATAAGAATATCGAAAAAGCGGGATATAAAAGTGATCCGGTTAAGGAAGAAAAGCTTGAAACCTATAATATCATAGCTGCACCCATTTCCTCGATGGTAAAAGAAGCATTGAAAGATTTCGGACTTGATCCGAAATCAGTGCTGAGAACAAAGAATATGTTCGCCCTGGGAATGGTCTACTGGCTTTTTGACAGGAAGCTCAAATATACCGAGCAATATTTTGACAAGAAATTTCATAAAAAGCCTGAAATAGCCGAGGCAAATAAGGTGGCATTAAGAGCAGGTTATTATTATGCCGAGACCATAGAAGCATTAAATCCGGTTATTAAAATTGAACCTGCGCAGATAGCGAAGGGCACTTACAGGAATATCTGTGGCAACATGGCTACTGCATGGGGATTCATGGCTGCAGCAGAGAAAGCCGGATTAAAACTCTTCATTGGATCATACCCTATTACTCCTGCAACAGGCATCCTCGAAGAACTGGCAGCCCGCAAAGATCTGGGCGTTAAAACCTTCCAGGCCGAAGATGAGATAGCAGGAATCTGTACAGCCCTGGGAGCCAGCTTTGCAGGCAACCTCGCAATCACCTCCACATCAGGACCGGGACTTGCCCTCAAGTCTGAGGCTATAGGTCTTGCTGTAATGGCTGAACTGCCTGTGGTTATTGTTAACGTGCAAAGGGGCGGTCCTTCCACAGGTCTCCCTACAAAAACAGAACAGGCTGACCTGATGCAGGCTCTTTACGGCAGAAACGGCGAATGCCCTGTTGTGGTTATTGCTGCAAGCACACCCTCAGACTGTTTCCGGTATGCTTTTGAAGCAGCAAAAATTGCCCTGGAACATATGACCCCTGTCCTGCTCCTGACAGACGGATACCTGGCAAACGGAACTGAACCATGGAAAATCCCGGAAATGGCTGATTTACCGGAAATTACTCCTCCCTTTGCAGATAAAAAAGAGATTCCGTTCCTGCCTTACAAACGTGATTGTGAGACACTTGTCCGTTCCTGGGCAATACCCGGGACACCGGGATTGGAGCACAGGATAGGCGGACTTGAGAAGACCCTCAAAGGAACAGTTTCATATATCCCGGAAAATCATGAGATGATGGTAAAACTCCGAGCAGATAAAGTAGCTAAAGTAGCTGACAAGATTCCCGATCTGAAAGTATACGGAGAGTCATCAGGCGATTTAGTGGTCGTCGGCTGGGGAGGTTCCCTCGGATACCTCATGACAGCGGTCCGTGAATTGCAGACCGAGGGTTATAAGGTCAGCCTTGCCAATTTCAACTACATTAATCCTTTGCCTAAGAATGTCAGCGACGTCTTTAATAAATTTAAGAAGATTGTTGTTGCAGAACTTAATATGGGACAGTTCGCCGATTATCTCAGGATAAAATGCAATGAGTTTAAATATGAGCAGATAAATAAAGTCCAGGGACTTCCATTCACCATCAAAGAGATAAAAGACAAGTGCATTAAAATGCTGGAGGAAAATTAAAATGGCAGAAACTCAAACTTATAATTATACTCCGAAAGATTTTAAGTCGGATCAGGAAGTAAGATGGTGCCCGGGTTGTGGTGATCATGCAGTCCTGAATGCTGTTCAGAAAGCCTTATCGGAACTGGGTATCTCAAAGGAAAAATTCGTTTTTATATCAGGGATCGGATGCTCTTCCAGGTTCCCTTATTATATGGATACCTATGGATTTCACGGAATTCATGGCCGGGCATCGGCCATAGCTTCCGGAGTAAAAATAGCTAAACCCGACCTCTCGGTGTGGCAGATAACCGGTGACGGCGATGCACTGGCCATTGGCGGCAACCATTTTATTCACGCTATACGCCGTAATATTGATCTTAATATTATTTTATTCAATAATGAGATTTACGGCCTTACGAAAGGACAATATTCTCCGACTTCGGAAAAGGGACTTGTAACAAAAACATCACCGTTCGGTACAGTGGAAGAGCCATTTTCAGTGGGAGAACTGGTAATTGGAGCAAAAGGCAAATTCTTCGCACGCACTGTCGACTCAAATGTTGCACTTTCGACCCGGATATATATTGAAGCAGCAAAACATAAAGGAACTTCTGTTATTGAAGTTCTGCAAAACTGCGTGATCTTCAACGATGGTATTCACGATGTTGTTGCTGGCAGGGAAGTCAGGGAAGACAGGACCATCGTCCTTAAGCATGGCGAACCGATGATTTTCGGGAAGAACAATGACAAAGGTCTGGTGCTTGACGGACTCAAGCTCAAAGTAGCGAAACTGGGAGAGAACGGCATCACGGAAAAGAACCTTATAGTTCATGATGCTTTTGAGCCAAATCCCGGAATACAGTATATGCTGGCAAATATGAAATATCCGCAATACCCTATGGCCCTGGGAGTTATCAGATCTGTTCCGGGACATACCTATGAAAGTGATGTAGAAGAGCAGATCAAAGGCATTCAGCAAGATGCAATAATAAAATGTATGGATGATCTTCTTTCCAGCGGCTCCACCTGGAAGGTGGAATAAGAAGGTAAATTCAGATTTAGCATCTAACCACCTCAAAGTTATATTTTTAATTATCAATAATTTCCTCCCGCTTTTCGCAGGAGGTGGCCCCGCATTAGCGGAGACGGGGTGGTTTAAATAATTCCATAGTTACGTTATTTTTACTAATTTTAACTTCTTATTTGCTCCTGTCACTGACATATGGAAGAAAACAATCATCATATTACCCCTGAGTATAAGAAGCTGCTTCATGACCAGCAGGAACGACTGAAGGAGCTGGGGTGTATAAACCAGACAACCTATATTCTAAAGGAGGGAAAACCTATTGAAGAAACCCTCCAGCAGATTGTGTTGCTTTTGCCGGCTGCATGGCAGTATCCTGATTATACTGCGGCCAGGATAAAATTCCTTGATAAAACATTTGAAACACCTGATTTCCTGGAGACTACCTGGAAAATGATCCAGGAATTCAATACCATTGACGATGAAAAGGGAACTATTGAAGTCTATTATACCAGGGAATTCACGATGGAGAAGGAAGGTCCTTTTTTAAAGGAAGAAAGGGATCTCATCCGCAATATCGCCAGCCTGGTTACCGGGTATATCAATAGCTATAAAGCCCGCGACTTCATCAGGATGACACAAGCCGCCAAAGAAGACGAAGACCTTACAAATATTTCAAGCAGGAAGCTTTTACAGAAATTCCTGGAGCGGCACAATGCTGAACGCGATGTTTTTCATGATCTCCAGCCTTTCAAGGTTAAGGAAATACTTCTTGTCGCCAACCTCTATGATGCCTACTCAATAGAAGGAGAAGGCAGGTTTGCTGACCACATGCTGGGTGAATACTACCAGCTGAGCCTGACTTCACTTCCGAGAGTGACAGGTGTTTCGAGTGAGGAAGAAGCATTCAATAAATTGAGGTCCAGGCATTATGATATGGTTATAATCATGATTGGGATTCACAAGGAGAGCCCCATGATACTATGTAAAAAGATCAAGGATAAATATCCTTATATGCCGACATTTCTCCTGCTGAATAATCCTGAAGATGTGCCTTTTATCAGAAAACAAAAAGTCGGAGGGATCCCGTTTGATAATTATTTTGTCTGGACCGGCGAATCGAAAGTATTCTTTGCAATGGTAAAGCTTCTTGAAGATAAGGTTAATGTGGATAATGACACCAGGAAAGGGCTTATCAGAGTAATACTTATCGTTGAAGATTCAGCTGAATACTATTCAAGCTACCTCCCCATGCTTTATACGCTGGTACTGGAACAGACCCGGAACCTTATTGAAGATGTTTCCACTGATGAACTTTATAAAGTCCTGCGGCTAAGAGCAAGACCAAAAATACTTCTTGTCTCAAACTGGGAAGATGCAATAACAATATATAATAAATACAAGGAAAGCCTCCTGTGTGTAATTTCAGACATGCGTTTCCCCAGGAACGGAGTAATGCATGAAACAGCAGGCTTTGAACTGATTCAACAGATTAAAGGCGATTTGCCTAACCTGCCCACAGTCCTTCAGTCAGCTGATGCTGAAAATGCCAGATATGCCTACACCCTGAAATCAAATTTTATTAACAAGAACTCAGAAAGCCTTCTGCAGGATCTGAAATCATTCATAAATTATTATCTCGGCTTTGGGCATTTTGTTTACAGGGATGACAGAGGAAGGCAGATAGCTGTAGCAAAATCAATGAAAGAATTCGAGTCATACCTTGAAACCATACCCGAAGATTCACTGGCTTATCATGCCATGAAAAATCATTTTTCCCTCTGGTTAATGGCAAGGGGTGAAGTTAAAATAGCAAAACTGATAAATCCCATAAAAGTTACAGATTTTCAGAGCCTTAAAGAACTCAGGAAATTTCTGCTGGATATCATCCGGAAACGAAGGCAGGAGATGAATAAAGGTCACGTTGTGAATTTTGAAGAGTCTGTAGTGATTGATGAAACCAATGTTTTAAGCCTCTCGGGCGGCTCGCTGGGAGGCAAGGGAAGAGGACTGGCCTTTATTAACACACTGATTTACAGCTTTGAACTCGGCCGGCTTCTTCCGGGAATCAATATCAAAGCACCGGTTACCGCAATTATCGGAACGGATGAATTCGATATGTTCATGGAACGCAATCATCTTTGGAACAGTATAAAGGAAGAAAAAGCTTTTTCTCTCCTTCAAAGGATTTTCCTTAAGGGAAACCTGAGCTATACCCTTGAGAAAAAGCTCAGAATACTCCTTAAGCAAACCGAAAAACCTCTTGCAGTAAGATCATCAAGCCTTTTTGAGGATTCAATGAACCAGCCATTTTCAGGTATTTTCGGGACATATCTTCTGCCAAATAACCATAGTGAATTTGATGTCAGACTCAAACAGTTGTCCGATGCAATAAAACTTGTCTTCTGTTCTATTTATTCAAGAAGTTCACGCACCTATTTCGAGGCAATAAACTATAAGATCGAACAGGAGAAAATGGCGGTGGTTCTTCAAGAGGTGGTAGGTAACAGGTTCGATGACGCTTTTTACCCGCATATAAGCGGAACAGCGCAATCATATAATTTCTACCCCGTTGCACATATGACACGCCAGGAGGGATTTGCAGTCATGGCAGTAGGTCTCGGGCATTATGTTGTTGAAGGTGAAAAAGCATTCAGGTTCTCCCCGGTATACCCTTCAACCGATATACTTTCACAAAATGATCTTTATGAAAACTCACAGATACATTTTTATGCTGTTGATATGGCAAAAAAAGACCTGAACCTGCTTGAGGGTGAAAATGCCGGACTTGTTTCTCTTGACATCAGCAATGCCGAAATTCATGGTACTCTGAATCACTCAGCTTCAGTGCTTAACACTGATAATGACACCCTGATTCCCGGCCTGGAAATTCCCGGTCCGCGTGTTATAAATTTTGCAAATATTCTGAAATATAACTATATCCCTCTTGCATCCACAATCAGAACTATCCTGGATGTTGTGACTGAGGCAACAGGAAATCCTTCTGAAATCGAATTTGCCGTGGACCTTACGAAAGATAAAGACGGAAATGCCTCTTTTTATCTTCTTCAGATAAAACCTCTTGTCGGCACTATTGCGGGCTATAATATTGAACCTGAAAGTATTAACCAGAATGACCTGATTCTCGAAACTAAAAAGAGTATGGGCAACGGAGTGATAGATGACATCACGGATATAGTATATCTGCAACCGGAAAAGTTTGACAATTTACAAACTGACCTGATGGCTGAAGAAATAGACAGGATAAATGAAAAAATGCTGAAGGAAGGCCGCCGTTATGTCCTGATTGGGCCCGGAAGATGGGGTTCAAAGGATAAATTCATAGGTATACCTGTTATTTGGTCCCAGATATCAAATGCAAAAATAATCGTGGAAATCAGCCTGCCGGATTTTCATATCGATGCCTCGCTTGGATCGCACTTCTTTCATAATGTTACATCCAAGAATGTGGGATATTTTTCAATCAATCAGACAATTCAGGACGGAACTGTGAACTGGGAAAAGCTTAATATGCAGAAAATCATTGAAAAAGGAAGCTTCTTCAGGCATATCCGGTTCGAGAAATCTCTCCTTATAAGAATGGATGGGAAAAAAGGAATTGCAATTATTACCATGAATCGGTAAATATCATTGAAATATGACCATTATTGATGGAATCCTTGATCTTCAGAAATATGATTTTACAGATACGTCTTTTAATCTGCTTATGCAGAAGCGTATCCATAAAGTACTTGTAGTATGCAGTAATTATGATAATTACATGCTTGAGGAAGATGGAAGGATCGATGAGCAGATATTCAACGAATATGTATCCCTGAACCTGCGGTATCCGCCCGTCTTTATACAGACCGACAATGATGATGATGCTTTCAGGATTCTCCGGGCAGGTGATGTTGACCTGGTAATTTCCATGGTAAGTCTGAAGGGGACTGACGTATTTGTCCTCGCAAAAAGGATCAAGGAGCAGTATGCAGATATTCCCATTGTGGTGCTTACATACTTTTCACGGGAAGTATCTCTGAGGCTCGAAAAAGAGGATCTCAGCGCCATTGATTATGTATTCTGCTGGCTTGGAGACGCCTCTCTTATACTGGCAATAATCAAGCTTATTGAAGATAAAATGAACGCTGAGCACGATATTGAAAGTATAGGTGTCCAGTCAATTATCCTTGTAGAAAACTCAATAAGGTATATCTCATCCTATCTTCCCAATCTTTATCGGATCGTGCTGATGCAATCGCTTGATTTCCAAAGAGAAGCCCTTAATGAGCATCAAAGGATGCTTAAGATGAGGGGACGTCCGAAAATACTGCTTGCCACTAACTTCAACGATGCGGTGGCTTTATATAATAAATATAAGTACAACGTGCTTGGTGTGATCTCCGATATCAGTTACAAAAGGGATAATGTTCAGGATGAGAATGCAGGTATCAGGCTGTGCAAGGTGGTAATGGCCGACGATGACAAAGTCCCTTTCCTCCTTCAGTCATCAAGCTCTGAACACCGAAGGTATGCTGAGGAACTTGGCGCAGGCTTTATCAACAAATATTCAAAATCACTGGCTCTTGAGCTTCGTAATTTCATAATACAAAACCTTGCTTTCGGACCATTCGTTTTCAGGAATCCTGACACCCTTGAACCGATTGCCATTGCAACAGACCTGCAGAGCCTCCAGCAAAAACTCCTGACAATTCCTGATAATTGTCTTGATTATCATGCTTCAAGGAATCACTTCTCCAAATGGCTGAATGCCAGGGCTTTATTTCCAGTTGCACAGATGTTCAAATATATCCGCAAGGAAGATTTTGAATCGATGGATGAAATGAGGAGATTCCTTTACGTTGCTATCTCAAGCTTTCGCCTGGGAAAAGGACGGGGAGTGATTGCTAAGTTCGATAAGACAACCTTTGATGAATACCAGATATTTTCACGCATCGGGGAAGGATCAATTGGCGGAAAGGCCCGGGGACTTGCCTTTATTAACAGGATGATCAAGAATAACAAGCTTTTCAATAAGTTCCCTGATGTACTGATAACGATCCCGCGGACTGTCGTGTTAAGCACCGACATCTTCGATGAATTTATGGAACACAACAATCTCTATTCGGTCGCCCTTTCCGACCTTTCAGATGATGAGATCCTTAACAGGTTCATTAATGCGGAACTCCCCGGAAGAGTATACCAGGATTTCTATGCTTTTCTTGCTGTCTCGAGAAATCACCCTTTGGCCATCCGCTCTTCAAGTAAACTTGAAGATTCACATTATCAGCCATTTGCAGGTGTATATTCAACATATATGATACCAAGGCTTCCTGACAACAAGCTTATGGTAAAGATACTGTCTGATGCCATAAAAGAAGTCTACGCATCAGTATATTACAAAGCCAGCAAGGCATACATGACCGCTACATCAAGTGTGATAGACGAAGAAAAAATGGGCATTGTTCTCCAGGAGGTTTGCGGAAACAGGCATGGCGATATTTTCTATCCAACCATTTCAGGCGTTGCTCAATCTATTAATTATTATCCGATTGGCTCGGAAAAAACAGAAGATGGCATAGCCAATGTTGCATTTGGTCTGGGCAAACTGATTGTTGAGGGAGGCATGTCATTGCGTTTTTGCCCGAAAATCCCTAAGAAAACTCTGCAGCTCTCATCTCCGGAAGCTGCCCTGAGAAATACCCAGAAAGAATTCCGTGCCCTCGATCTCAACATAAACAGCTTTGTTCCTTCAACCGATGATGGGATCAATATTCCCAGGATAGATATAAAAGATGCCAACAACGATGGCGCTATGAAATTCATTGCCTCAACGTATGATCATGAAAATAATGTTCTTTATGACGGAATAATTCACCCCGGGAAAAGGATAATAACCTTTTCCGGTATTTTGGAGCATAAAACTTTTCCCCTGGCTGAAATCCTTACAACACTGCTTGATATTGGACAGAGGGAAATGAATAGCCCCATTGAAATTGAATTTGCTGTCAACCTTGAAACGCCCCCTGGCACACCTAAGATTTTTAACTTCCTGCAAATCAGGCCAATAGTTCATTCAGACGAAACATACAGCATCAATCTTGAGAATGTCAAAGCAGAAGATACAATCATATTCTCCGATTCAGCTTTGGGTCATGGTGTTTTTAAGGGAATTCATGACCTGGTCTATTTAAAACCGGAATCATTTAATGCAGCCCGGAATAAAACAGTCGCCGGAATAATTGAAAATCTTAATTCGGGATTTACTAAAGAGGTGAAAGGATATGTGCTGATTGGCCCGGGACGATGGGGATCAACAGACCCATGGCTCGGGATTCCTGTTAAATGGCCTCAGATTTCATCTGCAAGGATCATAATAGAGTCGGGATTGAAGAATTACCGGATAGATCCGAGCCAGGGAACTCACTTCTTTCAGAACCTTACATCATTCGGAGTGGGTTATTTTACGATAAATCCCTATATCAACGAAGGTTATTACGATATCGATTATCTGAACAGGCTTAATGTGGTTTATGAAGACAGTTTCATAAGGCATGTTCACTTTGAAAAGCCCCTCGAAATCATGATCGATGGGAAGAGGCATAAGGGCGCAATATTGAAACCAGTGAATTAACTGATTAAAATATTGCCGCATCAGTAGGGATATCCTTGTTTACTTTTTTTATCAGTCCCTGAAGGACACTTCCCGGGCCCACTTCAGTAAAGGAAGTGGCGCCTCCGGCTATCATATTCAGGATAGTTTGTGTCCATCTTACCGGAGAAGTAAGCTGTTCAACAAGGTTCTTCCTGATAGTATCAGGATCGGTAGAAGGATTTGCGTTAACATTCTGGTATACAGGGCAATCTGGTCTATTGAAATGTGTCGATCTGATAGCTTCTTCGAGTTCATCTCTTGCCGGTTCCATTAGCGGTGAATGAAATGCTCCTCCGACAGACAGCTTTATTGCCCGCTTAACTCCTTTTTCCTTAAGAGCTCCAATAGCTTTATCTATTCCTTCATTTGAACCGGAGATAACTATTTGTCCCGGACTGTTATAATTGGCAGGTACCACAACATCAGCAATTGAAGAGCACACATCCTCAACCATTTTATCATCTGCACCTATGACGGCTGCCATTGCTGACGGTGTTTTCTCACATGCTTTTTGCATTGCCATAGCTCTTTTTGACACCAGGATCAGCCCGTCCCCGAATGAAAGTGCCTTGCTGGCCACAAGTGCTGAGAACTCTCCAAGTGAATGTCCGGCAACCATTCCCGGATCAAAGGCATTGCCCATGACAGCAGCAAGGATTGTTGAATGAAGGAAGATGGCCGGCTGAGTTACTCTGGTCTGTCTGAGATCTTCATCAGTGCCGCTGAACATAATGTCAGTGATCCTGAAGCCCAGCAGGTTATTGGCATTCTCAAACATTTCTTTACCAACGGCGGATCTGTCATAGAGATCCTTTCCCATGCCCGTATACTGTGCACCCTGACCAGGGAATACATATGCTTTCATAGTCAGAAATTTAAATTAAATGCCCTTTCCTTCAGGAAAATTATTAATGCAGCCTTGATCCGATAAGATGAACAAACTCTTCGCGCGTATTCATATTTTCAAGGAAGATACCCGTGAAAGCTGATGTTGTTGTCACAGAGTTCTGCTTCTGAACACCTCTAATCTGCATGCACATATGCTGGGCTTCAATGACGACTGCGACACCAAGCGGCTTAAGGGTATCCTGGATACAGTTCCTGATCTGAGTTGTAAGTCTTTCCTGTACCTGAAGTCTTCTTGAATAAGCCTCAACAACACGGGCTATCTTGCTTAATCCTGTAATATAGCCGTCAGGGATATATGCGACATGCGCTTTCCCGAAGAACGGCAGCATGTGATGTTCACACATAGAATAGAGGTCAATGTCTTTTACTATGACCATTTGTCTGTATTCCTCCCTGAACATTGCTGATGACAGGATCTGCACAGGATCAATATTGTATCCTACTGTAAGGTAATTCATCGCTTTTGCCACTCTGACGGGTGTACGCAGCAAACCCTCCCTTTCAGGATCCTCACCGAGGAGCGTCAGGATTCTTTTGTACATTGTTGCCATCTCTTCGATGGTCTCGGCATTCCATGTCTCAATCTTATTGTATCCGTCATCTGTCAGTCCTGACCCGTCATTCACTTTTTCAATTTTCTTAGCCATAGTATTCTATAGAATTATTTTCTGTTTCTTCAATTTTAATGCAATGAAGCTGTGCGCCTTCTTTTTCAACCGGATGTTTCAGTTCATTCCAGATCGCAATTGTAAGATTTTCTGTTGTTGCAATTTTCCCCCTCATGAATTCAACTTCAAGATTGATATTCTTATGGTCAATCTTAAGGATCACCTTTTCCTGGATTATCCTTTTAAGGATATCGATATTCATCACAAAACCATGATTGTCAGTGAGTTCTCCTTTAACAGTCACCCAGAGCACATAATTATGTCCATGCCAGTTTGGATTTGAGCATTTGCCAAAAACCTCCCGGTTCTTTTCATCAGACCAGTCCTGCCGGAACATCCTGTGTGCAGCACTGAATCTTTCTCTGCGTGTAAGGTAGATC
>CAYNGW010000027.1:0-3894 GCA_964396955.1 uncultured Rikenellaceae bacterium
ATGATTCTATAAACATTCCCATCGAGATCTCTGATAGGCATTCCCTCATTTGGATATTCCTCCTGTGAGTATGCCATAAACGGAACGAACAGGATGATCAGGGTTAATAACCTTGACATAAAAGAGTTTTTCATAATAATTCAGTTTGAGGTTAATACTGAATTAAAATTAAGGAATATTTATGAAAGAGATTTCAATTCCGGAAGAAATATGCAAATACAATTGAGATCACCAGAAATGTTAATCCTATTAAGATGGACTAAAACATAATTTTATCCTTGCATTATTTGTTCTTTTTTATTTAGTTTCCGGAAAGGAGACCTGTTCCTGTAAGTTTGAACTTCCAGGGCTCTTCAGGCTGAATAAGGTAAACAGCATCTCCCGGTTCAAGTCCGCTCGTTACAACTACATTTTTGTCATTCATCTCACCCAGGAGGACTACCTGCTTATTACCTTTTTTAGTGTAGACAAACGTAACACTGTCGGCTCCGGTCTGAACACATTCCGTTGGAATATATACCGCATCAGCAATAGTATTGATTATTATTTTGTTCCAGGTAGTCATGGCAGGTCTGAGCTCCATATCAGTACCATCGATCTTAATAAGAACCTCAAACATTTTTGCGTCGGAATTTGGCAAAACTTCGCCAATATTCGCAACACCGGAAACGATACCCGTAAAGGCTTTTGATGGCAGGGCATCAATGGTAATTACAACTTTATGACCGGTTTTGACTTTGTTTACTTCAATCTCACTGACATAAGTCTTTGAGATCATTGTAGTAAGATCAGGAAGAGTCGCTACAGTCCGGTCAAAAGGATTTATTTCGGATCCGGCTTTTCTTTTTGTGCCGTTCCAGTCTTCCTTGTAAATTAAAATTCCGTCAGAAGGAGCTGTAATGGTAAATTTTGCCAGGAACTCCTGGAGTGCACTCACCAGTTCGGTCCCGTCGGTAAGAGCCTGTTTAGTCTGGGTTATATCTGACATGGATTGGGCTTTCCTGAGTGAATAATTCTTTTTCAGCTGTTCAAGTCCGCGCTGTGCCTTGTTAAGGCTTATTTCAGCCTGGCGTATAGTTGCAGGCGGTTCATATTTTGATTCTGCAAGAGTGATAAGAGCCTCTTCCACAACGAATTGCTGATTCTTTATGTCATCCCGGAGATCAGTGAGCGTCATAGCTGTGTCAAGTATTTTCATCTCCAGGTTTGCCTTTAAAGTTGTAAGGTTTTCCATCTCGTCCTTTAAAGTATTATCATATTCCGTTCTGTCAAGCTGCGCTATATAATCACCTTTCTTCACCATCGTTCCTTCAGCGACAATATCCTGGATCTCGAAATCCATGGCATGCATTCTTCCGTGGCCACCGCCCGTCCCACTCCCGGATCCTACCTGGTTACCCATGCTGATCTCGGGGCCTTTGATTTCAATTGAATTTTCAGCCAGTAACTCACCTGAATTAGCTACAGTTATTTCAAAAAACCCCCTTTTAGCCTCTGCATAAATATTTGCGCTCTTATCCTTTGAGGTAACCTTATTGAAGATGATCAACATCAGCGTAATAATTGCCGCAATAATGCCTGTAATAATAAGTGTCCTTTTCATAAGATGATGATGTTCATTGTATATCCTTTAGACAAATTTAAAATTAATTTATTCCATTGGATTTCATGATAAAAGTAATAAATCTATAATTATCCTATAAGTGCTATATTTGTATGAATCACTAAATTTCAGATAAATGGAAGACAATCAGTTCAACTATGCCAAAAAACCACAGGACTGGAAAAAATACATGACTTATTATAAGTATATTCTTGCCGGTATGATCCTGCTCATGCTTCTCTGGATGACATTCTTCCAGGTGAGGCCTGAAGAGGTCGGTGTCATCACGCGTTTCGGCAGATATATCCGCCAGGAAAAACCCGGACTTCACATGAAGATCCCGATACTTGAAAGACTTTACAAAGTTGCTGTGGAAAGACAACAAAAGGAAGAATTTGGATTTAGAACAACCAGTTCAGGGATTAAATCACAATATACAAAAATCGGCACTGCGGATGAATCCCTTATGCTTACAGGTGATCTCAACCTGGCTGATGTGGAGTGGGTTGTCCAATATCGTATAAACGATGCTTATAAGTTTCTTTTCAAAGTCAGAGAACCGGTAAGTACCATGCGTGATATCTCGGAAGCATGCATGCGGCAGATTGTCGGCGACCGTACTGTAAATGAAGTGCTGACCGTTGGCAGAATTGAAATAGCAACCAGTGTTCAGGAGGAAATCCAGGAATTGTGCACGGAGTATTCCCTGGGTATTAAAATAGAACAGGTGGTTTTGCAGGATATAAATCCTCCTGACCCGGTGAAAGATGCTTTTAATGCAGTAAACCAGGCTCAGCAGGAAAAAGAGACACTGATCAACCAGGCAAGATCGGAATACAACAAGATCATACCAAAAGCCAGCGGACAGGCAGAAGAGACCATTCAGAAAGCTGAAGGATATGCAACAGAACGTGTGAATAATGCACTCGGTGAAGCATCTCGGTTTAATGCTTTATACCGGGAGTATATTAAAGCTCCGGAGGTTACCAAAAGGAGGATCTATCTGGAAACGATGTCAAGCGTTATCCCGAAACTGGGGAATAAGATAATTACAGATGAGGAAGGAAACAACGTGTTGCCGCTTCTTCAGATGCAAATGAATAATAAGTAAACCGGGAAATCATGAAATACACAAAAATCATAATTCAGCTTGTTATTGCGGTTGTTGCCCTCATCCTGATACTTGAAACTGTTTTTAAGGTTAAGGAAACCGAACAGGTTGTAATAACCCAGTTTGGGAAACCCATCGGAGAGGCCAGAATAACTCCCGGATTGAAGATTAAGATGCCGTTCATACAGAAGACTAACTATTTTGAAAAAAGGTATATGGAGTGGGACGGCGATCCAAACCAAGTGCCCACGAAGGATAAGAAATTCATTTTTGTTGAGGCCTATGCCCGCTGGCAGATAACTGATCCCCTTCAGTTTTTTAAACGTCTTACTGATGAGCGGGGCGCCATATCAAGGCTGGCGGATATTTTGGACGGAGAAACACGTGATTATATTGCAAACCATAATCTTGAAGAGGTCGTGCGGAGCGTAAACAGAGTGCCTGCGTCATCCGGTTCATTTGGAGAAGAGGTCGGTGATACTCTTTCCGATATCACTGAGGGCAGACTGAAGATTCAGGAAATGATTCTTTTATCCGCAAATGAGAAAGCCAGCGATCTTGGTATCATTATACTGGACGTAAGACTGAAACATCTTAATTATGTGACAGAAGTACAGACACAGGTTTATGAGCGAATGATAAGCGAACGATTCCGTATTGCTGAGAAATTCAGGTCAGAGGGACAGGGTGAAGCTTCAAAGATCAACGGTGAAAGGGAACGGGATCTTAAGACCATTCAGTCGGAAGCTTACCGGAAAGCTGAAGAGATAAGGGGACAGGCAGATGCCAGGGCAACGGCTATTTATGCCGCTGCATATGACCAGTCAGCCGCCTCAAGGGATTTATACAGCTTTATGAAATCGATGGAGACATTTGAAAAGACATTTGACACAACAACAACCGTTATCCTGTCAACAAAAAGTGAATTATATAAATACCTGATTGACTTTCAGTAGATCAGTGATACCGGCAAAGGGGATTTGATGGTTTTTCCTGTGATTAAAGATTAAAGGTATAAGTATATTTAACCATTACAGCCCTTGCAAAATAAACCGGCAGATTGGGCAGCTCTATTATACTGTACAACAGCATCTCTCTGGATACCCGCATCAAAACGTAAACCATCGGGGGTTGTAAAGAATACAACCGCATTCTCTTTGTCATTATAGGTATCAAGAAC
>CAYNGW010000027.1:3994-15131 GCA_964396955.1 uncultured Rikenellaceae bacterium
GCTTTAAAAACCGCCAGCTGCCAGTCTCCTCCGGCTTCAAATGCAATGCCGATGATCCAGAAAATTATCCCGATCCAGTCGAGGACATTTAAAGCTCTATCCTGTCCGTAATATTGCGCACCGAGGAGAGGAGCAAAGGCCAGCAAATAAATCTGGAAGAATATCATCACAGGGGAATTATTCATAGAGAAAAGCAACTGATGCAGCACCGACACCTGCATTGGCTCCGATCACAGGAGAAATATTGACGACTGAAACAGGCTTCTGTCCTGTGAGGATTTCCATTTTACCGGAATACCATTCTGCGGCATCTTCATTGTTGGCATGAAGGACAATGTAATTCCATATCTTTTTCTCCTGACAGGCTGAGCTGATATGAGCCATTACCTTTTCCATATTTGCTCTCTGGTTGAAAGCCTTATCGAACACAATTGCCTTCCCTGATTCATCAAGAGAAACGATCGGGTTGATATTAAGTATCCTGGCTATCAGCCCTCTTACAGCAGAGACCCTGCCTCCGCGGATCATATATTTTAATGTTCTGACGCTGACAAATATCCTTGCGTTGCTGATCCATTTCTCTGTTAATGAGACAATTTCATCATGAGACAAACCAGCTTCAATAGCCTGTGCAACCCGCAGGATTATCAATCCCAGAGCACCTGAAAGATTCCTGGAATTCATTGCAGTGACCGGTTTGTTAAATTCAGCGCTGACTGATCTGGCGGCTTTCAGGCTGCTGTTGTACGTGCCGCTGAGCTTATCGCTGAGGTGAATTGCTATTATTGAATCATAATGTGAAGCCAGGTGTGAATAGAGATTAATAAAAGCTGTTTCGTTAACCTGGGAAGATTTCGGGTAATCCGGACTTTCATCCAGCAGTTTATAAAACTGTCCGGGTTGAATGGTAACCTTATCGAGATAATTATTATCCCCGAAGCTTATATTTATCGGCAACATGTTAATCTGGTAATGGTCAATAAGTTCCTGCGAAAGATCACAGGTTGAGTCAGTTACCAGGGCAATGTTCCATTTCCTGTCATAGACTGCCTGGCTCTGGCGGATCATATCATCGGCTTTTTGAAATGTCAGGGTTCCGGCATGCCTCAGTTCATCAAATAGCTCAGCAGGAGTGTTTGTATGCACATGAAGCCTTTTGATCATCTCGGAACCGGCGACAACAACGGAATCTCCGAACCTTGCCAGGGTGTTTTTAAGTGCGTTGCTGTCAAGTATGCTGTTCTTTATTATTGCTTCGGTGCAAAACCTGAAATCAACTTTTTCGGCAATTACCTCTTCAATTTTCGGAAATGATACTGTTTCTGCTTTTGACTGGATCAGCTCTTTAACGTTCCTTGAATGAATAAATTCAATGATACCTTCAACAAAAAGGACAAATCCCTTTGCTCCTGCATCAACTACGTTGTTTTTTGCAAGAATCTTCAGCTTTGACGTTGTTTCCAGAAGAGATTTCTTAAGGACCTCATATGAGCTGACCAGCAAATGATTGAAATCAGCGAATTTATGCCAGGTCTGGTAAATATAATCTGCCCATTCCCTGATGACAGTAAGCATTGTACCTTCCACAGGATTGGCAACTGCCTCATATACATATCTTACCGAACGCTGGATACTTTCGGCAAACTGTTTGAGTGTAACGGATTTCAAGTCGCCAATTTCAGAGCTGAGGCCGTAAAAGAACTGGGCAAAGATTATTCCCGAATTACCCCTTGCATTCAGGAGAGTTGCTTCCGCTATCCTGTCGGCGGTGATTTTATATGATCTGTTGGGATGAAGAGATTCAATAGCTGATCTGATTGTGGAAGCAAGATTGGTCCCCGTGTCTCCGTCATTTACAGGAAACACATTGATCTTGTTAAGTTCAATCTGGTGTTCAATAACCTTCTTTGCCCCGGCAATAAATGTATAATAAAGATTACGGCCATCCATTTTTTCCATCGGAGCGGGAACAAATGTCATTCTATTCGTCATATTAAGGACTGCAAAGATACGAAATAAACAAAAATCATATTGACAGGTTGTTCACGGTATTCTGAAGAACTCTTTTTAACCGCAGAGGGCGCAAAGATTTGGAATATTGTGCTTTGCGGTTAACTTTTATTGTTTCTGGTAAACTCTTACCCAGTCCACTTCATAAGTAATCGGGGAGGAGCTTTTTGAAGGATCACCACCGTTGGCGCCGATTGCAAGGTTCAGGAGAAGGTAATGAGGCTGAAGAAATGGATTGAAGCCGTCAGGATTAACGGTTTCACTAATCCTGACAGCATTCAGCAGCTGGTTATCAAGGAAGATCCTGATTGATAAACTATCCCAGTCCATTCTCCAGACATGGAATTTTCTTACCCAGTCAGGATCTGATGATGTAAAATCAGATAAAGGTTTCTTGAGATCATCCCACTTTGCCACGAATTGTTTTTCCGTTCCCCAGGCAAAATTGGCAAGTATTGTCGGAACGTTTTGGACCCTGTAAAACTCCATTATGTCAATTTCACCGCCTGAAGGCCATCCTCCTGAAATACCAAGAGTCCATATTGCCGGCCAGGAGCCGCAGGCAGTGTCAATCCTGGCACGGAACTCAAACCGTCCGAACTTCCATTCATGAAGTCCTCTTGTCTGTATGCTTGCAGATGTATATTCAGTGTACTCCCCTGCTTTTTTCCAGTCACTGCTTCCGGCAATATGGAACGGGTTTTTAATTCTTTCTTTTTTCCCTTCTATAATCAGCAATCCGCCGGTGCAGTTAGCATTATTTGGCTGATACCATTGAAGTTCACGGTTCCTTATATACCCGACCTCATATCTCCACGATGAGGGATGAGGCTTTCCTTCTTCATTAAACTCCTCATTCCAAACCAGGTTCATGCCATTTACATTTGCAGGAGCCCTGGAATCAGGCTTATAGGGATCAGTCTTTTGTGCAGAAAGTGTGTATGAAAAGCCTATTACACAAACCAGAATAATTACTTTATTCATTTTGATCGTTTTTTCTTTGTGCTCTTAGCATATTTTATATCACAAAGGTATACACAAAGGTGCACAAAGGATGACATAATCAGAAAAATACTTATTATCTTTTGCTTTTAAAACCTGACCAGTATGAAGCAAGGGAAAAGGATTCCGGTTATTATCCTGATTTTGCCCATCGCCACTATTCTGCTGATAGTTATGGCATTTAATTTCAATAAAACAGCACCTCAGGAAGATTTGAAAAGCAAGTATGCTTACAAGGATTTTGAGTCGGCAAAAAAATGCCGCTCATGCCATCCCGGGATATATGAACAATGGTCGCAGGCGATGATGTCGCAGGCATATACGCATCACTGGGATGAAATTGAATATTTTGACCTTGCTGTCGGCCATTCCAATGCAAAACCTGAAATAAAAGATGTTGTGGATGGCTGCAATGGCTGTCATACTCCCCTCGCGTTTATAGGAGGCGGCCAGTTTCCTCCGCCACGACCATCAGAAAAAAGCATGGCGAATGAATCGGTATCCTGTGAAGTGTGTCATCTGACACAATCAGCTCAAACGGATCCGCCTTTCAATTTCAGCTATATGATAAAGCCGGGAATGACAAAATATGCAGTTCGTACACCCACAGTAGAATCCCCGGCGCATAAGATAGTAACAAACGATTTTTTCCGGACCACCGAATTCTGCGGGAACTGCCATAATGAAAAGAATCCTTTCGATGTATGGGTAAAGAGCACACAGCTGGAATGGAAAGAGGGTCCATATTCCAAAGAGGATATAAGGTGTCAGGATTGTCATATGCCCAAAGGAGGTCCGTTCCTTAATGCTCTCATGACAAAACCATATGATAATTCAAGGCTTCATTTGTTCCACGGAGCACATGATCCCGGCAAAGTAAGGGGAACAATAGAATTAAGGATCCATCCTGATATCCGGGAAGCGGAGCCTGGTGAAAATGTGGTTTTTACAGTTGCTCTCTTTAATCAGAAAACAGGACATAAGTTTCCTACAGGGTCTGTGGAGGACCGTATTGCATGGCTGCAGGTTGAAGCGACAGATGCGAAAGGTAAGGTATATCATATCAGTGTCGATAAAAAAGGTTTTGAAGGGGAGGAATACACAATTTCAGGGGATTATCTGGCTTACCAGGATATGGGACTTCCTTTAGGTCTGACCGATTTCAAAGGTGTTCAGCGTGATGGTATCCCTGCCGGTAACAGGATCTTCCGTATGCCATACTTTGATCCTGAAGGGCGGATGACAATCATGCAATGGAATACTGCAAAACTCGGTCCTGATTACCGCATAGGCCCGCGGGAGACAAAAGTTGAAAAATTCACTTTCCGGCTTCCGTTTGATGTTGCTCCGGGCGAGATGAAAGTAAGAGCTGTTCTGAATTATCAGCTGCTGGTAAAACCGGTTGCTGATTTCCTTAAAGTCCCGGCTGATGAATCTGAAATAAAAATGGTTAATGAACACTTTACAACGGTTACTATTTTGCCCTGAACCGGATTTATAAATTCAATAAAATCTGTAATATGAAAAAATATTTATTTGCCAAAACAACGATTGCCGCAGCACTCCTTCTTTTTTTAATCCCCGCTAATAGTGTTTACTCAATTCCCGCTTTTGCCCGCAAATACCAGATAAGCTGCCAGGTATGCCATTCGCCTGTAATGCCGAGGTTGAAAGGCTTTGGTGAGGAGTTTGCAGGTAACGGATTCAGGCTCACCGAATATGAATCGCCAAGGTATTTCATTCAGACGGGCGACGACAAGCTCTCCCTTTTCAGAGAGCTTCCTCTCGGGATCAGGATGGATGGTTTTGCTACCTATAATTTCAATAATGCAGGATCGGCTGACTTTGGTTCCCCGTTTGTCCTGAAAATTCTTTCAGGCGGTGAACTCTCCGATAAACTCTCCTATTATTTCTATTTTCTGTTTAATGAGAGGGGTTCCGTTGCTGGTATCGAGGATGCTTTTTTAATGTACCGCGATCTGTTCGGAGCAGGCATAAACTTTTATATAGGTCAGTTCCAGGTGTCAGATCCGCTCTTCAAGAGTGAATTACGGTATACTCTCGAACCATATAAAATATATGCGGCAGCACCCGGTTCCTCAGGAGTCGATCTCAAATATGACCGCGGGATCATCATTGAAAAGGATATTGCAGCAACCGGGACAACCCTGGTAGGAGAAATAGTTAACGGTTGCGGAATAGGGGAGGCGGGAGAGGGATACCTGTTCGATAAGGACAAGCATAAGAACCTGGTGTTCAGGATAAACCAGTCAATCGGCAGCAAATTATCAGCAGGATTCTTCGGCTATTTCGGGAAGGAAGATCTAACTGATACTGTGGGTCTTTTTACGAGCGGTATAACAATGTACGGTCCTGATCTGGTACTTAATCTTGATGACAAATTTGTACTTAATATACAGTACGTCAGGCGTACCGATTCAGATGTTTTCCTGGAATCAGACGGTTCAGGGATTACCGATGTTCTTACACACGGAGGCATGGCAGAGATAATATTTTCACCCAGAGGAGATATGAGCAAATGGTATCTTACCGGATTGATTAACTGGCTGGAATCGGATCTTGATGAGCTGGATTACGGCTCTGCAACACTTCACGCCGGGTACCTGCTGAGACGCAATGTGAGGATTGTTTCGGAATTTACATACAAATTTTCCGGTACTTCCTACAGCAAGGTGAGTGCCGGATTTATTTCGGCATTCTAAACCAATAAAGATTTAACCACCGAGTTTCGCGGGATTGGTATGGAGTAACACGGTCATAATTTTTCCGCTGGTATGTCCCGTCAAGGAATGTTCCGATATCAAATCCTCCTTTTCCGGATTCCGGATCGCCAGCGATCAGATGTTCTTATTATTATTATGCAGGGATCACGCACAAGTTTTGAAACGCCGACCGCCGGAGCAAGAAAAGATTCATCATTGTTCAGGTGCTAAACTTTATTATGGTTTTATACACTCTCTCCCTGGTCTCTTCCGGAGTCGGATTAAGTTCTTCAGAGCTAAAGCTGCCATTCTTAATGTCAATCCTTTCGAACACCATCAGATACAGATCAAAAATCATCTCAAGACTCAACTGGTACCTTGGCTCAAGAAGAGGTTTGATTTTTTTAATAACCTCATAAGTCATCAGGCGGTATTTGTCTGCCAGTGAATAATATTCATTTATAAGATCACGGAAATTATTGCTTACAGGGTGACCCCAGGCTATTTCCTTAAGATCGTGCCGGGTCACTCCATGCTTTGCCGTCAGGTCGTCGGCAAAATAATTAAGGTTATTCAGCTGGTCCTTCTGGAAATCCCGTATTATGTGAACCAGGTAACTGAATACTGCACAGGGCGTTGCAGCCTCCCTGACACTAAAGAGCGGGTCTTTATACCTGCCATTCTTTTTAACAAGGCCTGCAAGATGAACGAAAATTGAGGCAGGAGCAACGGATGCTCCCCGGGCATATTCAATAAATGTACCCAGTGTCGGGAAACCGTCATTATTTATGTCATAGATCATTGATCTGGCAAAATCTTTCAGCGCCCACTCCGGTATCCTGAATTTTTTCATTGTTATCACCAGCTCTTTATGAAGCGGATCATCATTACCTGAAACAGCCGGCATCTTAAGCCACTCATCAACATTTGCAGTAAACTTTTGTCTTTCTTCCGTTGCAATGAATTTCTTTTCAGCTTTATGATTATCGATCAGATCATCAATGGCACGTAGAAACTTATAGCATACTTTTGCAGCATTGTACCGCTCCTCTTCCCAAAAACGGGCTGCAATTAAGATATTGGGATGATCCTTTATCTGATGGAAATCTATTGAATTGAAGATCCTGAAAAACTCATCACTCTGTGAACCCATTTCCTGCTTTCAATTTATTAATGATTTATTTTACTTTTTGTTCCAGAAAGATCCTTTCACTTACAAGCTTTGCCGATAAAAGCACATTCGGGATACCGTTTCCGGGATGAGTGCTGCTTCCCACAAAATAAAGATTGTGATAGCGGTCATGCCGGTTATGCGGCCTGAAATAACCCATCTGCATTATATTATGGCTAAGGCTTCCAAAAACAGAGCCCCGCGAAATATTACAATAGTCTTCCCAGCTTTCAGGGGTATAATATATCTCAAATTTAATATGCTTTTCAAAATCCTCAAGTCCGAATTTTTCAAGACGTTTTATGACTGCATCCCTGGTTTTTTTCTTGAGCGTATCCCAGTCCTGGTTATTCCTGGCATCAATATGCCCGGCGCCTACGGAAACAGAAATTGTGTCCTCACCTGGAGGTGCTGCACCGGCATCAGTCCTTGATGGTGCATGAATATAGAATGTCGGAAAATCATCAACGGTTTTATCAACAAATATCCTGTCGAGACCGCCCCTGAGGGAGTCTGAAAGGAAAACATTGTGATGATCAAGCTGAGGATAAAATTTATCCAGTCCCCAGTGAAAGCAGATCACGGAACAGGAGTATTTCAGCCTGTCAATATGTGCCGATTTTCTCCTGTCAGGCAGCAATTTACGATATACATAAGGCAGATCGGCATTGGCAACGATAATATCCGCCCTGAACTCTGTACCGTCAATCAGGGTAATGCCATCAGCATATTTTCCTTTTATGTTTATTTTAGCAACAGGTGAATCAAAATGAAATCTTACACCATATGACATTGCAGAAGAATAGAGTTTCTCAATTATCGCATACATCCCGCCTTTCGGGAAGAAAGATCCTTCGGTAAGCTCCGCTGCCGGGATCATTGAAAACAGCGCCGGGGAATTAAAAGGGCTTTGTCCCACATAAATATTCTGAAAGGTATATGCCATCCGGAGGTTTGGATGCTTAAAGAACTTTTTTGCATAATTCCAGTTGGAGATATAAACTTTCAACCTCATCAGCAGGCCGATATTTTTAAAATTAACTAACTGAAAGAGATTGAAGAAATTACGACCTATCAACTTATCCAGTCCTTCAAGATAGATTTTATAGCCTCTTGACACATATTCAGCTGATTTCTCATAACTGCCCGGATCAATTTTTTCCAGCTGTGATCTCATTCTTCCCTTATCAGCTGTAAAAGCCAGCTCTTCGCCGTCATCGAAAAATATTTTATACAGGTTTTCAAGCGGAATAATATCACTGCCCTCTTCAAACCTGATCCCGAGTGAATCAAATACCTGGCGGTACATACCGGGCATCAGATACATTGTTGCTCCAAGGTCAAAACGATGGCCGTCACGGATAAGCTGTCCGCAGCGCCCCCCGGGGTCCGGATTTTTTTCATACACATCTACACTGTAACCGTTTTTTGCCAGGTACAGGGCAGTGGCAATTCCTCCTATGCCGGCACCTATTACAGCTGCCGTTCTTTTCGTTAAAACAGGTTGTTTATGCGCAGGCATGAAACTGTATTATTTACCAATCGATATTATATTACAATCAAACATCTTGCTTTAATCTTTTTCTCAGGCTAGTGATATTTTATTTTCAACAAAATTCTCTTATTCTCTTTTAAATCAAACATCCTCTCTTTAAAAGGCTTCGGACCGAAGATCCCATAGGCATCATTTGAAAATCCATACCCCTCTTTTGGAATACCTATGCTGTTGGTTTCCATCTCTTCAGAAAGATTTTCATCATGGTAATACTGAACTGCGTAGTTCCCCGGCTTCAGGCCAGTGAAGATAATCAATGATTTTTTGTCTTTTATTATTCCTTTGTCCTGATTTACTATTCCCTCATTCTCATCGAGAAGCCGCAGCATTATGACTCCTGTATCAGATCTTAAGCCGGTTATCTCAATTTCAAGAGAGTACTGAGAGACAGCCCAGTTTGAAAAAATCATAAATGCAAAAAATGCGAAAACAGATCTGACCATGATTTTCAAATATTAATTTATTGACCGGATTTAAACAGATATTCCCCTGATCTGAAGCCCGGTGATCACAGGCATGTAACAGGAACTGGGTCATAACATAAATAAGTTTCTTCATTACGGGAGTTGTATTTAGATCTCTATATGGTATGGTTCTATGTATCATTCCTTGTACCGTTGATCCTGAAAAGCTTAAAGAGATCAACTACGACGATCGGGATAAGCGACATCAGCATGACGGCAAGCCAGTGTTTTCCGTCCATAACCGTAAAGCTGAATGTTTCACGTATTGGCGGAACAAGAAGAACAAGCAGGGCAAGTGCTGCAGAAGCAAAGATAGCTCCGATAAGAGGCTTATTCCTGAGCGGGCTTATTGCCAGTGATGATCTTGTATTTGAGTGAATGTTACGTACATGTACAAGCTGGGCAAAGACAAGTGTGGTAAAAGCCATGGTCTGACCAAGGATCTGTCCGCCGTCATGCAGTCCTATGAGGTAGGCAGCCAGGGGAATTGTCCCTATCATAATACCCTGGTACATAACGCGCCATACCATTCCTCTCGTCATAAAGCCTTTCTTGGAATTTCTCGGTTTCCGGTTCATTATGTCTTTTTCAGGAGGGTCGACACTCAGTGCAAGTGCCGGCAAACTGTCTGTAACCAGATTTACCCACAGGATGTGGATAGGCAGGAGAGGAGTACCAAGGTTGAATATTGATGTTATCAGCAGGAGGAATATCTCACCCACATTCGTTGACAGGAGAAACTGAACTGCCTTGAGGATATTATCGTGGATCCTCCTGCCTTCCTCAACGGCCGACACTATGGTTGCAAAATTATCATCGGTGAGGATCATATCAGCAGCACCCTTGGCAACATCAGTTCCGACAATTCCCATCGCAGCGCCTATATCAGCCTGCCTCAGGGCCGGGGCATCATTAACGCCATCGCCGGTCATCGCCACGACCTCATTAAGCTTCTGCCATGCCTTTACAATACGCACCTTGTGTTCAGGTGCCACCCTTGCGTAGACTGAGTATTTAGGTACATTCTTGTTGAACTCCTCTTCGCTGATCTTTCCGAGCTCGGCTCCCGTTATTGCAATATCCCCATCCCTGTAGATACCTATCTCACGGGCAATTGCAAGTGCAGTGCTTTTATGATCGCCAGTTATCATAACCGGGCGGATCCCTGCTGTTTCGCATTTGGCTACGGCATCAATAACCTCAGGTCTTGCAGGGTCGATCATTCCAAGCAGGCCAACGAAAATAAGGCCATTTTCAATTTCACCTATTTCAACGGTCTGCGGAGCTTCAGCCAGATCCTTGTAAGCCATCGCCAGGATTCGCAATGCAGAGTTTGCCATAGTTTCATTTGCTTTCCTGACCTGTTCCGTATCTTCTGAAGCAATTGGCCTGATCTCCCCTTTAATAATTATCTTATCACATACAGTCAGGACTTCATCAAGACCCCCTTTTACATTCACACGTGTGCTTTTTTCCGACAACCTGTTGACTGTTGTCATACGCTTTCTTTCGGAATCAAAAGGGATCTCTGCGATCCTCGGGTGTATCTTATCAAGTTCATCCTTATGCATTCCGTACAATATTCCAAAATCAAGAAGCGCCATTTCGGTGGGATCGCCCGTAAATTCAAACTTACCGTCGTCTGTGGTCCTGGTCTGAGCATCCGCACACAAAACCGATATTGATAGAAGCCTCTTTTCCTCATCATTAAGAACACTTGCAGGAGCAGCCCTGTTGATTACATCCTTCTTATGATTGACATAAGCTTCAACGACCGTCATTTTATTCTGTGTAAGCGTCCCTGTCTTGTCGGAACAGATCACTGTCGCGCTTCCAAGCGTTTCAACGGAAGGCAGCGTACGTATTATGGCATTCCTTTTGACCATTCGCTGTACACCTATTGCCAGGACGACGGTTGAGACTGCAGGAAGACCTTCGGGAATAGCGGCGACGGCAAGACTGACTGCCGTCATGAACATACTTAAAACAGAATTTCCGTAAAATATGCCGACTATGAATATCACTCCGCAGATGATCAATGCTGCGATCCCCAGAACTTTTCCAAGCTGTTCCAGTCGCCGGCTCATGGGTGTTCCTGTGTCCTCGGCATGCTGGATCATGTCAGCAATTTTTCCCACTTCAGTCTGCATGCCTGTTGTAACAACAATGCCCCGGCCTCTGCCATAAGTCACCATGCCGCTTGCGAAGGCCA
>CAYNGW010000028.1:0-15113 GCA_964396955.1 uncultured Rikenellaceae bacterium
GTATCGAAGGGCTGAATATCCGGCCTGACGGGATCTATGTCGATGTAACTTTCGGCGGCGGAGGACATTCAATGGAAATTCTGAAACGGCTTACTACAGGAAAACTGATTGCTTTTGATCAGGATGAAGATGCAGGAATAAATGCCCCGGACGATAAAAAATTAATATTTCTAAACCAGAACTTCAGGTTCCTGAAAAACAATCTCCTCTATAACGGGATTAAATCAATTGACGGATTGATAGCTGATCTTGGAGTATCATTCCACCAGTTTGATGAACCCGAAAGAGGATTCACCTTCAGGCACGATGCCCCTCTTGATATGCGAATGAATAAAAGCGGTCCGCTTACCGCTGCAGGCCTCATTCAGACTCTTGATGAATCATTGCTTGCTGATATTTTTTTCAACTGCGGGGAACTTAAAAACTCCAGGAAAATTGCCCGGGAAATAGTATCTGCAAGAAAAGAAAAACCTGTCAGGACCACCGGTGACCTGGTTGCAGCAGTCAGGAAGCTGGCACCCTCAGGACAGGAAAATAAATTCCTTGCAAAAGTATTCCAGGCACTCAGGATATCAGTGAATCATGAGATTGAATATCTCAAGGAGATGTTGCTGCAGGCCCTCGACATGCTAAGCATAGGAGGACGGCTGGTCGTCATAACCTATCATTCCCTTGAAGACCGGGTTGTAAAGAACTTCATCCGTACGGGAAATTTTGAGGGTATCGGAAAAAAGGATTTTTACGGCAATCCCGAAACACCATTCAGGATGATAACCAGGAATGGCATTGCCCCGGGAGCTGAAGAGATTGCAAGAAACTGCCGCGCAAGAAGTGCCAGATTAAGAGTGGCCGAAAAGATATGAGTGATGACAGAAACCGCAGAAAATAAGAAAAAAAAGGTTAAGACTGGCAGTTTCATTAAAGAACTGCTGAGCGGCAGCATGATAACAGAGAAAATAATTCTCAAAAACCTGTGGTACGTCCTTCTTCTCACTCTTCTGGCAGCGATATATATAGGCAACAGGTTTCACGCTGAAAAGATTACCAGGGAAACTGCAAGGCTCCAACGGGAAGTTAAGGAGCTCAGGGCTGAATCGCTGTCCACCTCTGCAAGCCTGATGTATATAAGCCGGCAATCAGAGGTCTACAGGCTGGTAAAGGAAAGAGGGCTTAATCTTGAGGAACTGAAAGCACCACCATATAAGTTATTGGTAGAAAAATAGTCAGTTAATGGCATTAAGGGATGAAATAGTTTGGCGGAGCGGCCTGGTGTATTTTGCACTGATCATAATTGCCGTGGCTATAATTGTCCGTATCCTGGTCCTTCAGGTAGTACAGCACGGCAAGTGGTCAGCCATGAGCGAGAGATTTATCTACAAAACAGCCGAAATGCCCGCCAACAGGGGAGATATACTTGCCTATGACGGCCGCCTTCTGGCCAGCTCTGTTCCATATTATACGATTTATATGGACACCAGGAGCACCGGGATGTCGGCAAAAACATGGTTAAAAGGAATAAACGGCCTTTCCGCAGGCCTCGCAAAACTCCTGGGAGAAAGATCAGCCGCCGGATGGAAAGCAGTGATTACTGAAGCAAGGAAAAGAGGCGACCGCTATTTCCTTATAAAACGCAGAGTGGATTACGAAACACTTCAAAAGCTCAGGGAACTGCCTGTTTTCAGGGAGGGGCAGTATAAGGGAGGAATGGTTGCCCAGGCGGAAAACCGGAGAATACTCCCGAACAGTGAGCTTGCTGCCCGTACTATCGGCTACCTGAATCTTGGTAATGAAGGTACGGAAGTGGGAATTGAAGGTTCTTTTGACAAGGACCTCGCAGGAAAGAACGGAGTGGTTATAAAACAACGGCTTACAGGAGGCGACTGGATTACTGTCGATGTGGCCGGCAGCGTTGAATCCAAAGATGGCAATGATGTTGTCACTACAATAGATATTGATTTACAGGATGTTGCATCATCAGCGCTTATGAAACAGCTGAAGAAACATAATGCTCATCATGGCTGTGCAATAGTCATGAAGGTTGCAACGGGAGACATCAGGGCAATAGCAAACCTGGAGCAGGGTGATGACGGCAGATATCATGAATCCTATAACTATGCAATTGCTGAAAGTACGGAACCGGGTTCAACATTCAAGCTTCCGGTGCTCATGGCAGCACTTGAGGATGGTGTGATTGATACCGGTGACATAGTGGATACAGGTACCGGAAGCATCAGGTTTTATAATAAGATTATAAGAGATACCCGGGAGGAGGGTTACGGCAGGCTTACCGTAAAGGAAGTGTTTGAGAAATCCTCAAATGTGGGAACATCAAAGCTTATAACAGAACATTACAAAAGCAATCCTAAAGCCTTTGTCGACCGGCTGTACGCAATGAAGCTTAACGAAAAGCTTGATATCCAGCTTCAGGGCGAGGGAACTCCTCTGATAAGATATCCTGGCGACAAGCTCTGGTCAGGACTTTCACTGCCGATGATGTCTCACGGATACGAAGTGCAGATGACACCCCTCCAGCTCCTGACATTCTATAACGCTGTGGCAAATGACGGGAGAATGATGAAGCCGAGATTCATCACTTCAATAATGCGCAACGGGAGTGTGATAAAACGATATGAGCCTGATGTGATAATCAACTCAATAGCCTCCCGCTCAACAATAAAGAAAGCAAAAAAAATGATGGAGGGAGTTGTCGAACACGGAACGGCAACAAACCTGAAAAATGCCAACTATAAAATTGCAGGCAAGACTGGTACAGCCCAGATTGCAATGGGGAAATCCGGATACCGGGCAGGTTCCAGGATATCCTACCAGGCCTCCTTTGCAGGTTATTTCCCTGCAGAAAATCCTCTCTATTCCTGTATTGTTGTCGTAAATGCTCCCTCAAACGGGGTCTATTACGGCAACCTGGTTGCAGGATCCGTGTTCAAGGAGATCTCCGATAAGATCTATGCAACAAATTTCTTCAGGGATTACAGGAATGAAGTGAAAGATAACAACAAGCCTTCAGTGCCTGAAGCCGGCAATGGATACAGGGAAGACATAAATGAGGTTCTCAGGGAACTTGATGTGAGATATAAAAGAACCGCAAACGATGACTGGGTGGCAACAAGGGAAAGAGGAGATACCATCAGGCTGGTCGGATTGAGTGTCCAGAAAGGCCTGGTTCCGGATGTCCGCGGAATGAGCCTGAGGGATGCAGTCTATCTCCTTGAAAATTCGGGTTACAGGGTAAAATACAACGGCAAGGGCAGGGTGCTCAGGCAATCACCTGCCCACGGAGCAAGATATTATGAGGGACAGATAGTCTCTCTTGAACTGAATATGTGATATGTTGCAGCTGGAAAAAATACTGACAGGAATAGATATAGTTTTCTTTTCGGGAGATGAGAAAAGGAGCATTGAAAATATTGTATTTGATTCGCGGAATGTAACAGCAAACTCATTGTTTGTCGCAGTAAAAGGGTCAAAGAGCGACGGGCATGATTATATCACCGGTGCACTTAAGTCCGGAGCTTCGGCAATCATCTGTGAAATCCTTCCTGAAAATCCTGATAAAAAAATCTGCTGGATAAAAACAGCCGATTCAGCAAAAGCCCTGGGACAGGCATCATCAAACTTCTATGGCAGTCCATCGTCGTCCCTGAAGCTTGTGGGAGTGACAGGCACAAATGGTAAAACAACCATTGCCACCCTGCTCTACAGGATGTTCACAGGGCTTGGCTATAAATGCGGCTTATTTTCAACTGTTTGCAATTATATTATTGACAGGGAACTGCCAGCCACGCATACAACTCCCGATCCTGTTCAGCTTAACAGGCTGATGGCCGAAATGACAGAAGCCGGATGTGAATATGCATTTATGGAAGTGAGCTCACATTCGGCTGATCAGCAGCGGATAGCAGGACTGGAATTTACCGGCGCCATATTCACCAACCTGACACATGATCATCTCGATTATCACAAGACCTTCAGTAATTACCTGGCTGCAAAAAAGAGCTGGTTTGACTCATTGCCGGAAAGAGCTTTTGCACTTGTGAACGCTGATGATAAAAATAGCCCGGTGATGCTTCAGAACTGCAGGGCCCGTCCTTATACATTTTCACTGCGGGAAATGGCAGATTTCAGGTGCGGGATCATTGAACAGAGCTTTGAAGGCATGGGGTTGAAAATAATGGGAGAAGAGGTCTGGACAAGATTTATCGGTGATTACAATGCCTCAAATCTGCTTGCCGTCTGCGCCGCATCAGAGCTTCTGGGAGCAAGCAGGAAGGAGATGCTTACAGTTCTGAGCAGCCTTAAATCAGTTCCGGGACGGATGGAGGTAATCAGATCGGCAGGCGGTATAACCGGGATCGTGGACTATGCACACACACCTGACGCTCTGCTGAATGTGATCGGGACATTGAACAAGATCAGAACCGGCAATATGCAGCTTATAACTGTAGTGGGCGCTGGGGGCGACCGTGACAGGACAAAGAGACCAAAGATGGCAGCAATTTCTGCAGAAGGCAGTACAAAAGTGATCCTTACCTCCGACAATCCGCGTACTGAAGATCCCGAAAAAATACTTGATGACATGGAGGAGGGAATAACCCCGGAGCTGAAGAACAAAACAGTAAGGATCGCTGACAGGCACGAAGCAATAAAAACTGCAGTAATACTGGCTGCTCCCGGTGATGTTATACTGGTGGCAGGGAAGGGGCATGAACCCTACCAGGAGATAAACGGAGTGAAACACCATTTTGATGACAGAGAGGAACTGAAAAAGGCTCTGTCACAGAAATAAAAAGAATAGTGATGCTGACCTATTTGTTTGAATATCTTGAAAAACTGAATGTTCCCGGAGCCGGAGTATTTGGATATATATCCTTCCGGTCAGCGGCTGCTGTGATTACATCTCTTTTCATCTCCATGATGATAGGGAAGCGGATTATCAGGTTCCTGCGGAAAAAGCAGGTTGGTGAGGTTATCAGGGATCTGGGGCTTGATGAGCAATATCAGAAAAAGGGAACTCCGTCAATGGGAGGACTTATCATACTTGCATCAATTCTGATCCCAACGCTTCTCTTCGCGAAACTGGATAATGTTTATGTGCTCCTCATGCTGCTCACTACTATCTGGCTTGGATCGATAGGCTTTGTTGATGACTATATAAAAATATTCAAAAAAAATAAGGAAGGTCTGGCCGCACGATTCAAATTAATCGGGCAGATCGGATTGGGCTTGATTGTAGGTCTTACTTTGTTTTTCAGTGATGATGTCAGAATAAGGGAAAATGTAAGCGTCTCCGACCTCACCGAAAGAGAGAAAATTGAGATGCTTGATCCTTCAGTACCCATGCCATCAGAGGTTGAGATTTCCATGGAAAGGAAATCAACAAAGACAACTATCCCCTTTGTAAAAAACAATGAATTTGATTACTCGTGGCTTGTTGCCTTCATTGACAAAGACCACAGACAGTTCTGGACATGGCTGGTTTTTATACTGATCGTGATCTTCATACTTTCAGCAGTATCAAACGGAGCGAACCTTACTGACGGGCTCGACGGCCTGGCTACAGGCACATCGGCAATTATTGGGGCAGCGCTCGGCATACTGGCGTATGTATCAAGTAATATCATTTACGCCGATTACCTCAATATCATGTTTATACCGCAGACCGAGGAGCTTGTAATCTATGCCGCAGCATTTGTGGGAGCCACCATAGGTTTTCTGTGGTACAATTCATACCCGGCCCAGGTATTCATGGGCGATACCGGCAGCCTTGCACTTGGCGGGATAATCGCCGTATTTGCGATCGTCATTAGAAAGGAGCTTCTGATCCCTATACTGTGCGGGATATTCCTGGTTGAAAACCTTTCAGTGGTGATTCAGGTCGGGTGGTTTAAACGAACCAGAAGAAAATACGGGGTTGGAAGGAGAGTATTCCTGATGGCTCCGCTTCATCATCACTACCAGAAAAAAGGATACCCGGAACCGAAAATTGTCACGCGGTTCTGGATAGTGGCTATAATATTGGCAGTAATAAGCATTGTGACGCTGAAGATAAGATAGTTGAATGAAAAAGAAAATTGTAATACTGGGAGCAGGGGAAAGCGGCGTGGGTTCGGCAGTTCTTGCATTGAAAAAGGGATTTGACGTGTTTGTGTCCGATAATGGTCTCGTGAAGGAAAAATACAGTGAGATATTAGATAAAAACATAATCAGGTGGGAACAGGGCAAACATACTGAAAAGGAAATACTTACAGCTGATGAAGTGATAAAAAGTCCCGGTATCCGCGAGGATGCGCCTCTGATCATTAAACTTCATAAAAAGGACATACCCGTAATTTCTGAAATTGAATTTGCCGGCAGGTATGCAAAAGGCATAAAAATATGTGTTACCGGGAGCAACGGAAAGACAACAGTTACAAATCTCATTTATCATATTCTTAAAAAGGCAGGTAAAAATGTCGCAATGACCGGAAATGTAGGAAACAGCTTTGCCATGGCTGTGGCCGAAGGCTCGTACGATTATTATGTGATAGAACTGAGTAGCTTCCAGCTTGACGGCATGTACAAATTCAAGGCAGAAATTGCTGTATTGATGAATATCACTCCTGATCACCTCGACAGGTATGGGTATAAACTTCAGAATTATATCGATTCAAAATTCAGGGTCACCCAAAATCAGAAAAAATCAGATTTTCTTATCTACTGGGCTGATGACCCTGTAATAAAAGCTGAATTAGCGAAAAAAAAATTTGGCATGACACTCCTTCCTTTTTCCGATACATCAAAGGAAAATATGGTTGCATATATCGAAGACAATGAATTAATAATTGATTACCAACATAAAACCAACCTTATGACTATCCATGAACTCGCGTTAAAAGGCCGTCACAACATCTACAATTCTATGGCAGCGGCAATTGCAGGTAAAGTACTGAATATCCGAAAGGAAGTGATCAGGGAAAGCCTCGCTGATTTTCAGGGAGTTGAACACCGCCTCGAACCGGTGATCAAAGTAAGCGGCATCAACTTCATAAATGATTCAAAGGCTACAAATGTCAACTCAACATGGTATGCTCTTGAATGTATGGAAACTGACGTGATCTGGATTGTCGGAGGCATTGACAAGGGGAATGATTATTCGGAATTGTTCCCGGTTGTGAAGCAGAAAGTCAGGGCTATTATATGTCTGGGGAAGGATAATGAAAAGATCATGGAGGCTTTCAGGGACAGAGTCCCGACAATTGTCGAAACAACCTCAATGGAGGAAGCAGTCAGGTCTTCCTATTACCTGGCAAAAAAGGGAGAGACAGTGCTATTATCACCTGCCTGTGCCAGTTTCGACCTGTTCAACAATTATGAGGACAGGGGCAGGCAGTTTAAGGCAGCAGTCCGTAATCTTTAAAAACATTTCTGATGCAAAGGGGCTGGCTTACAAAGACATTCAAAGGAGACAGGGCATTATGGGGCCTTGTGGTCCTTTTTATGGTCTATTCCCTGCTGTCGGTCTACAGCTCATCGGTGGGAATTGCATTTAAGAACTTTGAAGGCAACACGACCTATTTCCTCAGAAGCCAGTTCATAATGCTTATTCTCGGTCTTGCCATTATCATAGTGGTCCATTACCTGCCTTACAGGATCTACTCGGCAATGGCCGGAATTATTTTAATCGGTGCAGCAGGACTTCTTGTCCTTACACTTATTTTTGGAGCCAGGGTGAATGAGGCAACCCGCTGGCTGATTATACCTGGTACCGGATTCCGCCTGCAAACATCTGACATTGCCAAGGTAGCCCTCGTGCTGTACCTTGCCAGAACCCTCTCAAAATACCAGAATGAGCTTGATAATTTCATGCTGGTAACAAAATACTTTATCGTCCCGGTTGCCATAATCTGTGCGCTCATAATGCCCGAAAACCTCTCCACGGCCATGCTGATCTTCATGATCAGCATGATAATAATGTATATAGGAAGAGTGCCTTTTAAATTCCTTCTTGCGTATATCGGAATGGCAGTGGCAGGAGTGGTCCTCTTTGCACTGGTTCTTACCGTAGTCACTAAGGATAACAGGGTTGAGGTATGGAAAAACAGGATTGAAAATTTCTTTTCGGCTGAAAGCAATGAAGATGAGGATTATCAGTCGAACCAGGCAAAAATTGCCATCTCAACAGGAGGACTGTTCGGAAAGGCACCAGGCAGAAGCACCCAGAGAAATATGCTCCCGCAATCGAACTCCGATTTCATTTTTGCGATAATAATTGAGGAATATGGATTGGTGCTTGGCGCATTTCCATTGGTCCTGGCTTATATGATATTACTGTTCAGGGCGATCACAATTGCCAAAAAATGTGAGACTGCATTCCCGGCATTCCTGGTTCTGGGACTGACAGTTATGATAGTGGTCCAGGCAATGCTGAATATGCTTGTGGCTGTAGGATTATTCCCGGTAACGGGTCAGACTCTACCGATGGTGAGCTGGGGCAGGACATCCGTTCTTGTGATGAGCTTTTCAATAGGAGCAATATTGAGTGTCAGCAGGGTTGTCAATGCCAGGATCAGAAAAGAGGAATTACCCGGAGAAGAGATCTCTGATGAAGGAGAAAAAATATATGAGCCTGCAAAAACATAAAAAGATTATTATAAGCGGAGGAGGTACCGGCGGCCATATTTTCCCGGCTATCTCAATCGCCAATGCTCTCAGGAGGATGGATCCCGGGACAGAGATCCTTTTTGTCGGAGCCGAAGGCAGGATGGAGATGGATAAGGTTCCGGCCTCAGGCTACAAAATAAAAGGACTGCCTGTCGCAGGATTCTACAGAAGCCTGACGCCAAAGAACTTAATCGTACTTTATAAACTTATTGAAAGTCTCTTCCTGGCAAGAGGCATAATCAGGGATTTCAAACCTGATGTCGTCGTTGGCGTTGGCGGCTATGTCAGCGGTCCGGTGCTCAGACAAGCCGGAAGACTGGGAATTCCCACACTTATACAGGAACAGAACAGCTATGCCGGAGTTACCAACAAATTGCTGGCCAGGAAAGCTTCAGTGATCTGCGTTGCTTATGACGGCATGGAAAAATATTTTCCGGCCGAAAAGATCATTAAGACGGGAAACCCGGTACGTCAAACGTATGACAATCTTGAGAATCTGCATGATGAGGCACTCTCATTTTTCAGTCTTGACAAAAACTCTCCCGTGATACTAGTTCTCGGCGGCTCTCTCGGCGCCGGGACAATCAATAAAAGTCTCTCAGGAAATATTCAGAAGATGACAGATTCGGGATACCAGTGGTTATGGCAGACAGGAAAACTTTACTACGAAAATGTGAATGCACTTGTTAATCTCTCCTCATGCAAGGCGATTTCGGTCCATGATTTCATTAACCGGATGGATTATGCATTTGCTGCGGCAGATATAATTGTATCAAGGGCAGGAGCAGGAACTATTTCAGAATTATGTCTTGTAGGGAAACCGGTGATCCTCGTTCCGTCACCAAATGTGGCCGAAGATCACCAGAAAAGGAATGCCGAAGCCCTGTGCATAAGAGATGCTGCAATCATGGTTCAGGACAGTGAGGCATTGGATAACCTTGTCGATGAAGCAATTAAGCTGGTTTCAGACAGGAAGCGAAGATCTGTGCTGTCGGAAAACATAAAAGCCATGGCTGACAGGGAAGCTGATGTAAGGATAGCGAATGAAATATTGAAACTGGCAGGTAAATGATTGATTTCAAAGGCATAGAAGGATTTTATTTTGTCGGGATAGGAGGGATCGGCATGAGCGCTCTTGCTTTATATTTCAGCAAGGGAGGATATACAATTGCAGGCTATGACAGGTCATCAGGCAGAATAACCGATACTCTTGCCGCATCAGGCTGTGATATTTCATTCAAAGATGAAATAGCCGGAATACCTTCACTTTTTAAGGAGATAAAAAACAGGGGGAAAGTCATAATTGTTTATACTCCTGCCATTCCTGCAGAAAGCCGCATCCTTAATTTCTTCAGGAACAACAGTTACTGGCTTTACAAAAGATCTGAGGTGCTGGGAGAAATATCTTCAAAAACTGATACGATAGCGGTAGCTGGCACACACGGAAAGACAACTGTTTCCACAATGATTGCCTTTCTGCTTAAGCAGTCACACGTAGACTGCTCAGCCTTCCTTGGCGGAATATCAAAGAACTATGATTCAAATCTTCTGACCGGAGAAGGGAAATATACGGTTATGGAAGCAGATGAATATGACAGATCATTTCACAGGCTCAGCCCGCTGATGGCAATTGTGACATCCGTTGATGCCGATCACCTGGATATCTATGGTGATCATGAGACTATGATCGCGGCATATAATGAATTCTGCGGCAAGATAAGGAAGGGAGGCACACTGCTCATTAACAGCAGGATAAAGAAGAATATCAAATGTCCTGAAGGGGTTACATGTCTTACGTACGGACAAGATCCGGGTGCTGATTTCAGGAGCTTTGATATTGAGCATAACGATGATTTTTACAGGTTCAGCATGACAACACCCGGCGGAAGGATAAATGATCTGCACTTCCCATTCCCCGGTATCATAAACATAGAAAACATGACAGCCGCCATTGCGATTGCATTGAAATGCGGTGTAACGGAAAATGAGATCCGGAAAGAGATAATCCTTTTTCGTGGTGTAAGACGGAGATTTGATGTAAGGATAAACCTCCCGGGTCTTGCCTATGTTGATGACTATGCCCATCATCCCGAGGAGATCAGAGCCTGTATAATGTCGCTGCGTGAATATTTCAGGGGAAGAAAAATAACGGGGATATTCCAGCCGCATCTTTTTTCACGGACGCTCGATCATGCAGACGGTTTTGCAGCGATACTTGATGAGCTGGATGAAGTTATCCTTCTTCCGATCTACCCGGCGCGGGAAAAGCCTATTCCGGGAGTATCATCTGAACTGATCCTGAACAAGATGAAGCTGGAAAGGAAAAGACTCATCCCGATGAATGAATTGCCTGAAAAGCTTGATTTAAAAAAGATTGATGTGCTGGTAACTATTGGTGCCGGAGATATTGACAGGCTTGTGGAACCCATTGAGGAGAAGATTAAAAGGGAAGCAGGACGATGAAGAAGGTGATGCAGATATTGTTAATGATCCCGGTATCATACATGATAGTACTGCCATTCTTCCTTTCAGCCTCAGCAAACTCCCGACCTTGTGGCAGAATATCTATTAATATTATTGATTCGTCTGATTATCATTTTGTTACAAAAAGACAACTGTTGAATCTTGTTTACGGGAATGGCGGAAGCATAATTGGAAAGCCGGTGAAAAATATAGAAGTCCCTGATATTGAGAGAAGGATAAATGCCCTGAGGGAATTAAAGGAGGCAGAAGTTTATACCTCAATTGACGGCACTTTGCATGTGTATATTGATCAGCGTAATCCTGTAATGAGAGTTATGCCCAATGAAGGAGGTGATTTTTTCATTGATGAAGATGGCTTTGTCTTCAGAAGAAGGAACCTCTATAATCCAAGGCTTCATATTATAGAAGGGAATATAGATATTACTCCGGCTATGCTTGACAGTATCAGCATTCTTGATACAACCATAAAGAATACAATTCTTAAAGATGTTTATCATTTTGTGAATTATATAGACGACAGCAGTTTCTGGTCGGCCCAGATTGACCAGGTCTATGTTGACGGCAAAAATGAGATAGACCTTATACCACGGGTGGGAAATCATACCATTCATCTCGGGACATTTGAAAACTACAGGGACAAACTGAGGAACCTCGGGGCTTTCTATGATAAAGTGCTTCCTGAAGCAGGATGGAATAAATATTCTGTAATAAACCTTGAATTCAGGGATCAGATAGTTTGCAGGAAAAGACAATGAAAAACCATATTTAAATCATATGAGCAAAAAAGAACAGTACGTAGCAGCTATCGACATCGGGACCACAAAAATTGTGGCTATTGTCGGTAAGAAGAACGAGAATGGCAAAATAGAAATTCTCGGGTTGAGCAAGGCTCTTTCCAAAGGTGTAAAGAGAGGCGTGGTGATGAACATTGAAGAGACGGTAAATGCGATCCGGACAACCGTAGAGGATGTTCAGAACAGATCCGGGATCCTGTTCTCGGAAGTCTTTGTCGGAATTGCAGGCCAGCACATTAAGAGTATGAAGAGCCGCGGATATATTATGCGTGATTCCTACGATGATGAAATCAAAAAAGAAGAGGTTTTCAGGCTTATCGAGGATATGCATAAGATCCATATTGATATTGGTGAGGAGATAATACATGTCATTCCGCAGAATTTCATTGTTGACAATGAGACCGGTGTCAGGAATCCGATAGGAATGTGCGGCAGAAGACTTGAGGCCAATTTTCATATTGTGATCGGTCAGGTGGCAGCAGCCAAGAATATCGAAAAATGTATCCGCAAAGCCGGCATGGTGGTGAAGGATATGATACTTGAGCCGCTGGCATCATCGGATGCAGTCCTTACCGAGGACGAAAAAGAAGCAGGAGTGGTGCTGGTCGATATCGGGGGCGGTACAACAGACCTGGCAGTTTATTATGATAATATCGTTCGCCATACTGCCGTAATTCCCCTGGGTGGAAATGTTGTGACAAAGGATATCCAGGAAGGGTGTGCGATACTTCTGAGGCACGCAGAACAGTTGAAGATACAGTACGGATCGGCTCTTGGTGACATCGCACCTGAGGACAAGGTAGTATCTATACCTGGCATCAGCGGCAGGGATCCCAAGGAAATCTCATTCAAAAGTCTTGCTTATATAATACAGTCAAGGATGGAGGAGATAATTGATTTTGTCAATTTTGAAATACAGAATTCAGGTTATGCCGAGAAGCTTTCCGCAGGCGTTGTCATTACCGGTGGCGGTGCCATGCTGAAACACCTTCCGCAACTGATGAAATTCAAGACCGCCATGGATGTCAGGCTTGGAATGCCTAATGAGCATCTTGCCGGAACAAGCAGGAACGAGATAAATCAGCCGATGTATGCTACAAGCGTGGGATTGATAATGAAAGGCTTTGAATATCTTGAAACATACAAGCAATCGTTCAGCATAGGACCGAAGAATGAATATGTAAGGCCTAAGGTTGAAATAACCGAAGAATCGGAAACGGATTCGGACAATGGATCAGATGAATATCCGCCAGTACAGAAAACCACACTGGCTGAAAAGATAAGGCTGGCGATGCAGAAAATGTTTGAGGTTGAAGATCAGCCGATTAACTGATAGAATTTAAATATGGTTCCCTCATTAAACAATTTACTGTTGCTAAACAATTAAAATTAATACTATGTCAGACGATATAATGAACTTTGATCTGCCTGTTGAAAGATCGTCGATAATAAAAGTCCTTGGGATTGGCGGCGGCGGCAATAATGCTGTCAATCACATGTTCGAAAAAGGCATCAGGGATGTGAATTTTGTAGTCTGCAATACTGACCATCAGGCTCTTGCCAGCAGCCCGGTCCCGATAAAAGTACAGATCGGTGAAGCCCTGACTGAAGGGATGGGAGCGGGGAGCCAGCCTGAGAAAGGCAAAAAGGCAGCCCTGGAAAACCTGGAAAATGTAATGGATGCCCTGGCTGGCAACACAAGGATGGTATTCATAACAACAGGGATGGGGGGAGGCACCGGTACAGGTGCAATACCGGTAATCGCAAAAGCCTGCAAGGAAGCAGGATTGCTTACCATAGCCGTTGTCACAATCCCGTTCAAATCGGAAGGCAAGATACGGATCAGGTATGCAATTGACGGCATAACAGAGCTGAAAGATCATGTCGATTCACTTCTTGTGATTAACAATGAGAAACTGAGGGAGATCTATGGCAACCAGGGAGTCTCAACTGCATTCGCAAAAGCTGATGATGTGCTTACAACAGCAGTGAAGGGAATCGCTGAAATAATAACTGTCGCCGGTTATATCAATGTCGATTTTGCCGATGTGGAGACTGTTATGAAGAATTCAGGGGTAGCCATAATGGGTATGGGAATGGCTTCAGGCGAGAACAGAGCTATCCGGGCAATTGAAAATGCCCTTGCCTCACCTCTTCTCAATTCAAATGACATTACAGGTGCAAAAAGCATTCTTATCAATATCTCATCAGGGAAAGGCGATCATGAACTCACCATGGATGAACTGGGTGAAATAACTGATTACATGTATGATGTCGCCTCTGATGATGCATTGATAATCAGAGGTTTATCGCAGGATGACAGCCTTATTGAAAACATAAGCGTCATCGTTATTGCCACAGGCTTTGAAGCCAACAGTATCTTCCAGCCTTACAAATCCAAAACGGCGAAACAGGTAATAACTTTATCAAATAAAAACGTAATACCACCTTCAATAAATCCTCAGAAAAACGATGAGACCTTCACGGTCCATGAAAAGGGTAAAAAATCAATAATCACCGATTTTGAGGAAGAATCACAGGGTGAACTTGATTTCGGAGCGGGAGCTGCTAAAAAAAGATCGGTTGAAGATGGAAATTCTGAGGATGATAACGATAAATCCGGGGCAACGTTGCGAAAAGTAAAGCAGATGCAGAAGATCATGCAAAAGGAAGGGCTCTCCAATAAAACCATTGAAGAAAATATTGAGACATTTGAAGATGTGCCTGCTTATGTAAGAAGAAATATGCTGCTTGGGCCACCTGATAAAAAATCGGAAAGCAAACTGTCCAGATTCACGCTGACCAACGACGAGGAGGAAGGACCAGTATTAAGGGAGAATAATGCCTACCTGAATGATAATGTAGATTGAAAGGCTGAATGTCTGCTGCCGGAACGGATTTGTAATCCGCACCAGCTTTTGAGAACGGTGATGCAATAATAAGGCAATCTCGCTAGTTTATATTTTCTATATTTGCGCAGATGAAAAGGATCGTTCCCATATTATTGCTTCTTGCAGCCTCATCCTTTTTATATGCACAGGAAAAAGGCAAGGAACCTTCTGAATCAAAAATAATAAGGCAATGGAACTTGTCTGCTGATTTCACGGAGGAAGTTCCCATTACTTTTGATACCGTTTTTTCACTGTTCCAACGTTACAGGATCTCTGACAGGTATTC
>CAYNGW010000029.1:0-14972 GCA_964396955.1 uncultured Rikenellaceae bacterium
GAAAGGGCCAGGACTGAATATGTCAATGCCCTTAGGTTTAAGCCAAATGATCCTGCTGTGCTGGAAGAACTGAATGAACTCAATATAAAACTTGGCATTACGCCCGTTAAACCGGCTGAGGATACAACACAGGTTAAAGAAGTTCTGCCAGAAACCAGACCAGATGTCCCCGTCTCAGGTCCGGCGGATGGGAGCCAGTACGGAGCCTTTGCGGACGCAGCAAATGGGGAAGATGGTTTTATTACTCTTGAAAACAATAAGATTGAACTAAAGATCTCACAGAAGGGAGGGAGGGTATATTCAGCACGTCTGAAAGAATATACTACACATGATTCACTGCCTTTAATATTATTCTCAGGTGATTCAACGAATTTCGGATTCAATTTCTTCACTGTTGACAACAAAGCTGTGCTGACAAACAATCTTTATTTCAAACCAGTTTTGGAAACAAGATCTTATGTTGTTGAATCGCAGCCTTTGAGCGTAATCCTGCGACTCCTTGCCGGTGAAGATAGATATATAGAGTATAAATACACTCTCGCGCCCGAAAAGTACAGTGTTGAATTTGATGTTACCTTCAGGAACCTGGCTGAAATACTGCCAGCCAATCAAAACAGCATAACGCTTGACTGGAGAATGTACATACCACAGCAGGAGAAAGGAAGACAAAATGAGGAGTATTATACTACAATCAAATATAAGTACTACCAGGATGACGTTGCTGGTTTTAGGCTCCGGTCCAACAAGGAAGTTGAGGAGGCGGATATTACAACCAAATTGAGCTGGATTGCATTTGTGGATCAGTTTTTTTCTTCAGTTATAATTACAGATGATTTTTTCCTCAACGGATCTGTGACCTCCACCAAAACACTTACATCAGAAAAATACATAAGATATTATACTGCAGAGGTCGGAGTTCCTTTTAATCCGGGTCAGGAAACAAACCTTGGACTGAGATTATACTATGGGCCCAATCATATTTCCACTTTAAGGAAAGAAGGACTGGAACTGGAAAAGATAGTCTTTCTTGGTAAAAATATTATTGGCTGGATCAGTCGCTTCGTGATCATCCCTGTATTTAACTGGCTTGAAAGATATATTAGCAGTTATGGTCTCATAATTCTGATACTCACCATTTTAATTAAAATAGTCCTGTTCCCTCTTACATTCAAATCCTACAAGTCGCAGGCAAAAATGCAGGTGCTGAAGCCTCTTATTGACGAACTCGGGAAAAAATACCCGAAGAAGGAAGATTCAATGAAGAAACAGCAGGCTACAATGGACCTGTATAAAAGGGCAGGAATAAATCCGATGGGAGGATGTCTTCCGATGCTCCTGCAGTTCCCGATTCTTTTTGCAATGTTCAGGTTTTTCCCCGTCTCGATCGAATTAAGACAGGAGCCTTTTCTCTGGGCTACTGATCTGTCAACCTATGATTCTATACTCACTCTTCCATTTAACATACCAATGTATGGGAGCCACGTCAGCCTGTTTACACTTCTGATGACAGCATCATCGTTGCTTACAATGAAGATGACAGGTTCATCACCCGGCCAGGATCAGCCCGGGATGAAGATCATGATGTACATGATGCCTGTTATGTTCATGCTTATTCTCAATAATTTTTCAGCTGGACTGACATATTATTATTTCCTTGCCAATATGCTGACATGGATACAGAACATTATATCCAAGCGATTTATAAATCAGGAAAAAGTATTAGCTACTCTTGAAGAGAACCGGAAAAAGCCTGTTAAAAAATCCAAATGGCAGCAACGGCTTGAAGAAGCAGCAAAGCGCAGAGGTGTAACTCCGCCCAGAAGATAATCATTTACTGATCAGGTAAGCCGGAAATGGATAATTCAAAAATATTCTGTGCGGTCCTTTTTAGTTAAAAAATATTAAACTTAACAACGCATTAGAAAAATAATCTAAATTTATTCCTTCATATTCAGGGGAAATGGGGAAAAAATTCAAAAACAAGGATTTAGCCGCTAAACTGGGAGTCTCTGGCACTCTTGTATCACTTGTTCTCAATAATAAAGCTGACCAGCATGGGATCAGGAAAGATACCCAGGAAAAGGTTCTTGCCCTGGCCAGGCAGATGGGCTTTTTCACTTCGCTTGATGAGAAGAATGAATTATCGCCTGTTGATGAAAAACCCGGAGTCATTGGGATGATAGTACCTTCATGGGGTGATCCGTTCATTGCCGGAATAACTCCTTATCTGCAAAAAGCATTTGCCAGCATAGGTGTCGGATTCTCAATAATTACCAGGGACCCTGATGATCAGAGATTTGACAGGCTGACCGGCTCATTCAGAAAGTTTTTCAGCGGTATGATCCTGGTTGGAGAGGCCGCTGATGATATGACAATCCGCAGTCTGCGTACTGCAGATTATCCTTTTGTTCTGCTTGAGAAATTGCCCAGGACTCTGCGCCTCAATACAGTATGCACCGATTATTCAGCAGGGGCAAGGCTTGTAGCCAGTCATATAGCAAAGCTTGGTTATCAGAACATAGTAATAGCTGCAAACAGGAAATCTATCAAAGCAGACCGTGATAACCTGAATGAAATTGAAAATGCACTTAGCAAAATAGAAAATTTCAACAAACCTGTGATCCTGGAGCTTGATAATTCATTTGCCGATAATGATCTTGACTTCTCACAGCTTGAGAAATTCCTCCGGCCTCCCTTTCGCGCTGATATAATCTTAGCCATGCATTCCTTCATGATATACCCTTTAATGGTTTTGTTGCGTAAAAGAAAATTGCGTGTTCCCCAGGACATCGCAATTATATCCATGGAAGAAGGTACCGGCTTTGATCTTATGTATTCCCCGATAACCTGCCTCAGGAAACCTCTGCCCGGAATGGCGATCAAAGTTGCCAATATGGTCTGGTCGGAAGTCAAGAATTCAGGAAAAGGCAAATTCAAGCGACAGGTGAATATCACACCGGAACTTGTTATCAGAAATTCCTGTGGAACTCTTTATTAAAGGTCAAAAACCTGTTCAAAACAGAAATGAACAACCGGTAAATATGATGGTTCGGAAAGATCATCATTGATGGCAGAGTGACTGAAAACCTGAAACCGGAAACTCTGGATAATGTTAATATCTCTCTCAGTTATCAACTTTCTTTTATATTATTATTAGTATATCTTTGTAAAGTATTGGTGTCGCATTGAAATAAAATCAGTGCGATGAAAAGGGAATGCGGTCAGAATCCGCGACAGTACCCGCTGCTGTGATGCCCGATCGTTCTAACGATGATGGTTTTATGATAACCTGCCACTGTTCCGCGCAGCGGAATGGGAAGGCTTCATAAGACCGGGACAAGTCAGAAGACCTGCCAGACAAACCATATTCAAGGCTTTCGGGAAGTAAGGCTCAGAGTCTCAAATGATTCCATTCTTATCCTTCTGAAATCCCTGAATAGAGGCAATTTTTAAGATGCAGGACTGGAATGAATAAATTGAAAATCTCCGGAACAAGGTTCAAACAAATACTGTTATGTGTTGTGTTCCTGATCTCCATTTCGCTGCACGGACAAAATTTATTCCGGAAGGATACAATAAAAATAAACGAAGTTGTAATCAGCGGGAGGCAGATAAGTTCAGATCTTCCGGGTTTCAGGAAGACTTTCATAGATACCATACTGCTGGAGAGATTCAACCAGATTTCCCTTGCCGAATTGCTTACGATGAGTTCCCAGTTATTTATAAAAAGTTATGGATCAAGTGGTTCGGCGACTTCTTCCCTTCGCGGGGCAGGTGCTTCACATACACAGGTCGCATGGAATGGCATCATTATCGACAATCCGATGCTGGGACAGACGGATTTATCACTGATAGCCTCCGGATTGATTGATAATGTCCGGATAAGCGTGGGAGGAGCCTCTCTGGATATCGGAAACGGAGGTATCGGAGGTATTATCAACCTTGAAAACGATCCTGATTGGTGTAAACAAACTCAGATTACAGTCAATCCGGGAACAGGAAGCTTTGGCAGGTATTCTCTGCTGGCCGGTGTAAAAAAGGGGAATGACCGGTTCCTCTCAGTTACAAAGGCTAATCTGAGTCACTCTGTAAATGATTTCCCGTATCTGAACACTGAAATAAGTTCAGAACCCGTATGGGAAAAGAGAGAAAACAGCCGGGTATCGCGGAAAGACTTCCTTCAGGAGTTTTATATTAGAAAGCCAAATAATAATTTTTCTGCCCGGATATGGTATCAGTCCGCTGCCAGGAATCTGCCGGGATCGATGCTGATCCAGTCAGGAAATCAACCTGAGGAACAATACGATGAATCATTGAGAAGCCTGTTCAGCTATGATTATGAGAGGGGAAAGACCGAATATTTTGTCACCGGAGCATGGATTTTCAATAAACTTGATTATTTCAATCCGCTTGCTTCAATTGAATCATTGAATGCATCCAATTCATTCATTCTGAAGTGTGGATTTGAAACCATGATATTGCCGGGAACTGCTCTTAAGATCTTTATCAATGAGGAATTGAACTCTGTTAAATCAAATAATTATGAGAACATTGTTTCGGGCAACCAGGCATCTCTGACTGTTCTGGCTGAAAGAAGATCCGGAAACCGGTTCGGAGCCACATTGCTTGTCAGGGAAACCCTGGATAATAACACATTTCTTATACCCGATTTTTCTGCCGGTGTTGAATTCAGGCTGCTTTCAGGAGGGGATCATTTCCTCAGAACCGGATTTTCAAGGACTTCCAGGATACCTTCAATGAATGACCGTTACTGGTATCCCGGAGGTAATGAGCAGTTGAAAAACGAGTATGCATATCTGTACGATCTGGGTTATAAAATGGATCAGAAATTATCATCGTCGGTCAATTTAAGCTCTGAACTCAGCTTTTTCAGAAATTATATAAGGGATATGATCCAATGGCATCCGGGAGAATATGCCTGGTGGATTGCTGATAATCTCAACAGCATTAACTCTTCGGGATTTGAATCTTCAGCTTCAATCAGGTATTCTGTTAATGAGCTGACACTTAATCTTAACGCCGGATATTCTTATACCAGGTCAGTCTCAGCTGGAACCAGCACTGATGAAAGAACAGGATACCAGCTGATGTATATTCCTGAAAACCAGGCAAACGGGTCAATATATGCCGGATATAAGAACTTTTATTCCATTTGGATGACAAATTTCACAGGACGAAGATATATTGCAGTCGATAATTCCCGGTATCTGCCAGGATATTCGGTGAGCAACATTATTTGCGGGATTAAGATTCCGTTTAAAGAGAATTCCTTTGATCTGAATTTCAGGATAGAAAATATTTTTAATTCAAGTTATCAGGTAATAGCCTATTTCCCGCAACCTGGAAGATCTTATCATATTTCGCTTTTATATCAGTTTAATAAAAAAGTCAATTGATGAAAAGAATATTCTTATTTTTTCTGACCGCTCTTATTGCTGTTTCGTGCATAAAGACCGATGACCCTCCGCTCTCGGATGCGGAAGAGTCATTCATTGCCGGTAATGGAGTTTTTATTATCAATGAAGGAAACTTTACCTGGGGAAACGGCTCCATATCGTATTTCTCATATGATTCAGCGGAAATATTCAATAATGTTTTTGAGACAATTAACGAAAGACCGCTTGGAGATGTTCCAAATTCTATGGTTATTTCAGGGGATTATGCATATATCGTTGTAAACAATTCAGGGAAAGTAGAAGTTGTAAGAAAAAAATCCCTGAAGTCGGTAGCAACAATAACCGGACTCATTTCCCCAAGGAGTATTGCTGTCATTGACAATAGCAAAGCTTATATCAGCAGTTTATATTCTGATTCCGTTGCAATTATTAGCCTTAAGGACAACACGATATCGGGTTATATCAATATTCGCAGGACATCAGAATCCATATTGGTGTCAGGCAAGAAGGCATTTGTTTCAAACTGGTACGGCGGGAATGAGGTTGTTGTGATCAACACTGACCTTGATAAAATGATTGATTCCATAGAAGTCGGAGAAGAACCTGAAAGTATGGCCATAGATAATAAAAATATTCTTTGGGTATTATGCAACGGAGGGTGGGCGAGAGAGAACTTCGCGGAGCTTGTTGGTATAAAGGTCCAGACACATGAAATAATCAGGAAGTACATATTCCCTTCAATACTTGATTCACCATCTTGCTTGCAGACTGACAGTGATGGAGATACCCTGTTCTACCTGGACAAGGGTATAAAACGAATGGAAATTGATGCTGCCGAACTGCCTGCAACACCTTTAATTAAAGAAGACAACCGTTTTTTTTATAAACTGGGGATAAATCCTGTAAATGGAGATATCCTTGTCACTGATGCTGTTGATTATCAACAGAATGGCTTTGTTCTGATTTATAATAAAAACGGTGATTTTGTAGCCTCTTACCAGACAGGTATCATTCCTGGTTCTATGTGCTTCAAAGTTTATCCCCCGGCTAGTCCAATAATAGAATGATGATTTATTCAGCAAAATACCTCCAGCGAGTAATTTCTGTCTGCCTGATAGTTTTTATCACAGCAATTACTGTCTCCTGCAACACAAGGAACAACACGCAAACGAATGCGGATATACCTTATAGTGATGCAATAGTTACCAGGGCGCAAAGATTCTCTCTTGAACAGACTGACACATGCACAATTCTCACAATAACAGATCCCTGGCAGGGAGCTGAAGGGATAAAACAGGTTTATTACCTGGTTAGAAAGGATGATGTAATATCATTGAAAACAGACGAGTCGGCAACTATTTATGTACCTCTTAAAAAAATTATCTGCATGTCAACAACTCACCTGGCTATGGTGGCTGCTCTTAATGAAAAAGACGCGATCATTGGCGTTTCAGGTACAGACTTAATTTATGATAAGAGTATTTCGGAAAGAATAAATAAAGGGATTATAAGTGATGTCGGATATGAATCAGGGATGAATAATGAGTTGATTATAAGACTCTCTCCGGATCTGATAATGATGTACGGAGTTGGCAGTGAATCAGCCGGATACATTGGCAAAGCAAAGGAGCTGGGTATAAAAGTGATGTTTAATGCTGATTATCTTGAAACAGATCCGCTTGGAAAAGCTGAATGGATAAAGCTGTTTGGAGCATTGTTCTGCAAAGGAAAAATGGCAGATTCAATATTTATGTCCGTTTCTGAATCTTATGACAGGATCAAAAATTATATCAGTCAGAATAGAGTGGGAAAGCCGGCTGTGCTTATGGGGCTTCCTTTCCGTGATACATGGTTTATTTCGCCGGGTGACTCATATACAAGCCGTTTTATTGAAGACGCAGGGGGGAATTACCTGTGGCATGATACGAAATCATCCGTATCGATGCCTTATAGCCTTGAAGATGTCTTCATAAGATCACTTAAGGCTGATTACTGGCTTAACATAGGCAGTGTCAGTTCAAAAAAAGAAATATGCGCGCTTGATCCAAGGCTGGAAACGATACCCTGTTACAGGAACGGGAATTTGTATAATAATAATAAAAGGATCTCGCCGGCAGGAGGCAATGATTACTGGGAAAGCGGAACTCTTAATCCTCACCTGGTACTAAAGGATATTGCAGCAATACTGCATCCGGAATTATTTCCGGACAGCGGGCTTTTCTATTACCGAAGAATAGAATAAATAAATAGTCATTGAAATCTGAAGTACTCACAGCGGTTCCGGGAGAAATTGAATTGAGAAGGCATAAAACCCTGATCTTCATAGCTTTAATTATTCTATTAATCTGCATCTTTATTCTTGACATTCTGCTTGGCTCAGTAAGCATTAAGCCTGCAGAAATTTTCAGAGCTTTTTTTATACATACTGATTCCGAAATTGATACAATCATTTATAAGTTCAGGCTTCCGAAAGCCATGACTGCACTTGCAGCCGGGATAGCCCTGTCGTTAAGCGGACTGCAAATGCAGACGCTATTCAGGAATCCGATGGCCGGTCCTTATGTTCTGGGAGTGAGCTCCGGGGCCAGTCTGGGTGTTGCCCTTGTCATACTTGGCTTTTCAGCACGATTTGTTCCGGGAAACATCCAGAGCCTTGGAAACTGGGCGCTGGTTGTTTCAGCATGGATAGGAGCGGGGATTGTGATGATGGTTATTATGTTCATCTCTTCAAGGATAAGGGATATAATGACCATCCTTATACTTGGGATAATGCTGGCCAGCGGGATCTCAGCAATTGTAAGCATAATGCAGTATTTCAGCAACGAGACAATGCTGAAAGCCTATGTGATATGGACCATGGGGAGCCTTGGAAACCTTTCAGCAGGACAGTTAAAAGTTCTGATAGCGACTGTTGCCGCAGGAATGATCTTGAGCCTGGCATCCGTTAAAATGCTGAACGCTTTACTGCTCGGTGAAAATTATGCGGTCAGCATCGGGCTGAATTTACAGTTCTCAAGAATAGTGATTTTTACGTGTACAAGCATACTTGCAGGCAGTGTTACAGCTTTTTGCGGCCCGATTGGATTCATTGGAATTGCTGTTCCGCATATTGCCAGGAATCTTTTCAGAACATCGGATCACAAAATACTTGTGCCGGGAACAATCCTTGCAGGCGGCGTAGTAATGCTGGCAAGCGATATTATATCGCAATTGCCGGGATCAGTTAATATTCTTCCGGTGAATTCAGTTACCTCGCTTATAGGGATTCCGGTTGTTATCTGGATAATACTTCGGAACAGAAAAGATACAGGTTCATTCTGATGAACGAAAACAGGATTAAAAATATAGTTCTTGATTCTCTGAGTATTGGTTATAATGCCGGTAAGCAAGGAAATCCGATATTGCCGCCGTTGTCAGCATCTTCAACCGGGGGAGAGCTTATTGCAGTTATCGGCAGGAACGGTATTGGAAAAAGCACCCTCCTTCGGACTATTGCCGGATTGCAGTCATCGCTTGGAGGAGAAGTATTCCTGAAGGGTAAAAACACCTCTGAATATCCAAGACTTGAACTGGCGAGGAGAATCGGTTATATCTCCACCGAAGTGGTTAAAGTGAGCAATATGAGAGTTGCTGACCTGGTTGCTCTTGGTCGTTTTCCTCATACAAACTGGCTTGGCAGCATAGATCTCTCCGGCAGGCTGGTTATAGAAAACTCAATAGCCAGAACAGGATTGACAGCCTTGAGAAACAGACACATATCAGAGCTTTCTGACGGAGAGCGTCAGAAAGCAATGATTGCAAGGGTTCTTGCCCAGGATACTGAACTGATGATAATGGATGAGCCGACTGCCTTCCTTGATATTGCCAGTAAATATGAGATCGTCAACCTGATGCTGGAGCTGACCAGGGATGGCAAAACAATAATTTTTTCAACTCACGATTTCAATATTGCCGTAAACCAGGCGGATAAGATATGGCTGATACTGGAAAAAAACCTTATCGAGGGCTCTCCGGAAGACCTTATGCTCAGCGGCGCATTTGAAAACTTGTTTGAATCATCAATTATAAAATTCAATTCCGGCGATGGCGGCTTTTCCTTCCTGAATGAATCCCGCGGAAGTATATTCATCAAGGGTGAAGGTATTATCAGGAGATGGACTGAAAAGGCTGTATCGAGAGCAGGGTACCAGGTGTCAGATTCAATGACCAATCCTTATATTCAGGTTCCTGAGCGGACAGATCAGAAATGGCTCCTGATAAGGGATAACACAGTAAACAGTTACGGTTCAGTTTATGATCTGGTAAGAAGACTTCAGAAATGAATTACATTCCGTACTTCCTGTAATTATCAATAAATGAGGGAATATCATCAATGGAAAGCTTCTTGGCAATTATTTTCTTGTTCCTGTCAAGAATATAGATCATTGGTGTGGTTTGAACGTTATAATAGAAATCAAAATATGTTTTCCGGTCGGGATCCCAGCCATTGATCCAAATCAGACCGTTTTCTTCGATATATTTACTCCATGCTTCCTTATCACTGATTGTACAAACAGCAAATACTTCAACACCTTCATTCCTGGCTTTTTCGTAATATGTTTTCAGCTTTGGAGTTGCTTCCTTGCAGTGCCCGCAATTCGGTTCCCAGAAATATAGTATAGTAAAATCCTTTTCTATGTCATACAGCGAAACAAAGGTTCCCTTATATGAATTCATGACAAGGTCTTTTGCTTTCATTCCTATCAGGTTGTTCCTGAGAAGATCAACCTGTCTGGCAAGATCATCCCTGAACTCTTTTGTGGTCCAGTCTGCTTTCCCTGAGAGGTAGATATCATCAGCCAGCTTCACCATGACTGCATCATGTCCCATTATCTCACTCTCACGGAAATGATTGAAAAGATATACTGAAACAAACTGGAATACTTTATAATTTGACTGGCATTTCCCTATCAGCCTGTCAATTTCCTTGTTGATGGAATCGGGATACTGTATAATGACATTCCTGAAAAATGCATCAAGGCGGGCAAATAAAATTGGTGTACGAAGCAGCCTCTCATCGGTGAGATCAATATTATCAAAGAAATGATCTTTATTATAGTTGTATTTCCTCACCCAGCTTACAGAATCAGGATTATGAGTGTCTGCCGGTATATTAAATTCAGGCACCTCAACCGGAATCATCGATTTTACAAGCAGTGAAAGCAAATTAATGCCGTTTACACTCATGACACTCCTGAGGTATGATTTCATTGATTCTTCCTGTTTCTTCTGCTTTTCCGAAAGCAGCTTCAGAGAATCACTGTTCTGCTTGTTGATTTGCAATCTTCTGGAAATGGCCTGAGCCTGCTGCTGCATTGATGTCCATTTCTTCTGATATTCAATGAAGGAAGAATTCTCATCGGAGCCTGTGAATTTGAGAGTGTTGTAATAATCATTATAGTTGCAGGTCAGCGAAAAGATCTGATCGTCAGAAACAAGAAACTCAAAATATTGTTTTCCGGGCAGGACAATCATGTAAATTCCCTGCGGAAGGCTATCCGGTCCCGAAAATGTACAATGCCCTTTGCTGTCCAGGTTAACTGTGTCCTTAATATATTGTTTGTCGCCGAAATGATATGCAAGATAAACTGATGAATCCCTGAGGCCTGAAATTGTCATGGAAATCTCATGGTTATATTTAAGCTGGCATAGTCCTGATGCTGACAGAAGCATAAAGAAAAACAAAGGAATACTCTTTTTCATCGAATTGTCAGATTGTAAAAGATGATGACAAAATTAGTCATTACAATTTCTTTGCCAAATTCAATACTTTACATTATAAAGAAATATATTGTATTTTTGACCTGTTAATTCTATGGGTAGCCAATGACAATTTCCTTGCTCATTCCGGTCTGTGATTATGATATTGTGGCTTTGGTTCACAGCATGCGGGGCTGTATAGATAAAATCCCTGAATTGATTGAGATAATTATTGGTGACGATGGCTCTTCAGCTGAGAATCATATCAAATATAAGTCTCTCGAAGGTGATGGAGTAAGTGTTATTGTTTCAGAAAAGAACATCGGGAGGGCTGCAATACGAAATAAGCTGGCCCTTGAAGCAAAGGGTGATTACCTGCTTTTTATTGATTCTGATGCCATGATACCGGCTACCGCAGAAACCTATCTGCACAACTGGATTGCTGTAATGGCTTCTGCCCGGGTCATTTCAGGTGGTATTTTGTATCATGAAAGCCATCCGGGAGATCCTGATAAGATTCTGAGATGGAAATATGGCATTAAAAGAGAAGCGCGGAAAGCCTCAGAGCGGAATAAGCATTCATATGCCTCTTTTACCACATTTAATGTCCTTATTGACAGAACAATCTTTTCAAAGTTGCGGTTTAATGAAGAAATCAAGCAATACGGTCATGAGGATACCCTGTTAAGTTACCAGCTTAAGAAGGCAGGCATTGACATTCTGCATATCGACAACGGGCTTATTCATGAGGGGCTGGAGTCGAACCGTGAATTCCTTGATAAGACAAAGCTGAGTCTGGAAAACCTCAGCAGGTTGTATGATCGCGTCACCGATAAAAAAACCTTTTCGTCAGCTGTAAGGATGCTGCGTATTTATAACAGGATCAGTATTTTCCGGGTCAGACTGATCCTTGTCGCTATCTTCATACGCTTCAGGGAAAGAATGGAAATCAGGATAGATTCATCAAATCCGCCGCTCTGGCTGTTCAGTTTCTATAAACTCTGCATGTTCTGTGCTTACCGTGAAATTCACAGCAGAAGGAAATTACTTCCGGTCTTTCTGCCTGAATCTATCGATCTGTAATTAAACATCAATCTTCATCAGATCTATATTCCCATCGGGACGTTTTTCACCTTTAAGGATAAAGTTGAACCTGTTGATCATTGTGCAAAGGAAAAAATCAGTGGGAGGAGAGTAACTTAGATTTGCAGGATCAAAGAACCTGCTTCCTGATCCATACCGAAGGTCAGCGATTTTCTTTTCAAAGCTGATTTCTGTACCTGCGAGTCCTGATTTTATCATTTCTGCACAGATAAGATCTTCATCAGCAGAAACAGATGCCCTGTAACCCATTGCAACAAGAGATACATTTGCCGGATTCAGCGTCTTTATGTATGTAACAACCGCGCTTGCGTTAACAATGCTGCCGGTAATTAAAATGTCGGCATTTACTGCATTTATCAGGCCGTTTGTTCCGGCAGTTGTAGTCTGTATCACTGTTTTACCGCGGAGATCAGCCTTGATTATCTCTGTCGGACTGTTTCCAAAGTCAAATCCCTCAATTATTCTTTCGCCTCTTTCACCGGTAAGTACCGAGTTTTTATAGATCGTTTTCAGATCAAAGGCCTTTTGTACCTCAGATGTGACAATCAGGCGGACAGCTCCGGAATCAAATGCATAGCAGGCCACGGAGAATGACCTGAAGACATCAATGATGACGGTCACACTCCGGGCCTTTCTTGCTCCATCTACAAATTCGAGGATATCAATCTTCATAACCGTTGTTTTCGAAAGTGAAAATAATAATTATTTTTCTTTATACACCCTTCTGTATTTTGTATATTTGAAAAAACATCCACCATGGCAAATCCTGTATCATGGGCGCTGAAGAAGGTTAAGAGGATAAATGATGCCATATGGCATTCTCCGCTTTCCGAATTATCCAGGAGAAAGACATTTCTGATCAGGCAATTAAGGATCCTTTTCATAGCTGGCCGCAGTTCATTGAAGGATAAGGTCGAATTGCGTGCATCCGCTCTGACATATTTTACTCTTATGTCCATTATTCCTGTAATTGCAATTGTATTGGCTATTGCCAAGGGTTTTGGACTGGATCAGAACCTGGTGTCAATAATAACAAACTCAAAGGATTTTCAGTCATACAGTGAAATTCTGACCCCGCTGCTTGAGAGAGCAAGTCAGACCATTCAAAATACAAGTGGTGGTTATATTGCAGGGATCGGTGTGATAATCCTCTTTTGGTCTGTTATATCCTTGCTGAGCCAAATCGAAAACTCATTCAACCATATCTGGCAGATATCATCCCCAAGGGCATGGTACAGGAAATTCACTGATTACCTTACAATTATGCTTATTGCCCCGGTGCTTCTCGTTCTTTCAAGCAGTATTACAGTATTTATAAGTGCTTATTTGACTGAATTCATGACCAAGGCACCGATACTGGGCTTTTTTAAGCCGATAATAAGCTTTCTGATCAAGTTTGCGCCATATTTACTGACATGGCTCATACTTACCCTGTTGTTTATCGTAATGCCAAATGCCAAGGTTAAATTCATGCCAGCCCTTATCTCGGGAATTATTGCAGGAACTTTTCTGAAGATACTGCAATGGCTGTACCTGGATCTTCAATTCGGGATTACAAAACTAAGTGCTATTTATGGAGGTTTAGCAGCAGTACCCCTGTTTATTATTTTCTTGCAGACCAGCTGGATCTTAGTATTGCTTGGTGCTGAACTTTCCTTTGCCAATCAGAATATTTCCCGTTATGAATTTGAATCTGAAGCTTTGAATGTGAGCCATTTTTATAAACGGGCACTGGTTATATTGATAATGAATATGATAATCAGGAACTTTGCAGTAGGCGAAAAGCCGGTCAGCGCTGAAAATATCGGAAAAAGCCTGAAAATTCCGGTACGGCTCGCCCGTGACATTCTTGAGGATCTTAGCAATGTCAATCTTGTCTCGGTAATTTATGAAAAAGACCATATTGAGCGTCTGTACCAGCCTGCGCTGGATATCAATAAGCTGACGGTCAGCTATGTGTTATCGCGGCTTGACAAGAAAGGCATTGAGCCGGTAGCGATAAAAAACAAAGACTACGAGAAGATAGTCACCATGCTTGAGAAATTTGATAAGCTTTCGGCAAAATCCGATTCCAATATTCTGATCAGGGATCTTTAATAACAGTTGCCTGTTTTAGAGCTTTTGATACTCTTTTCTTTCTGAACTGTTCCACGAAACTGATAAAATCAGTAAAGGATTCCCATCTGTTGAATAAATAATGGGGAATAGGAAGAATAATATGTCTTGTAAGCTTTTGCTTTTCCCAATAACTGTTGACGTTGCCTGAGGGGAACACCCGGTCATTTTCGCTTGACACCGCATAATCCCATCTGAAACCTGCCTCAGTTTGTTCCATTATCCTGTTGTAGAGCCACCTCAGTTCATCATGAAGCGATTTTACTGTCCTGTGTGGTATCCTGTCAGCATTCGTCCTGTAGGTCCTCCTGTCGCCGAACATCCTCAGATAGAACTTATCCATATTCTCTTCAGTGATATTATTCAGGGTTCCCTCAAATATTTTCAGGGGTATCCCGTAATTATCATCCGCAGGGACCGGAGTTCCATTGACGGCAATGGTCACATCAGGCTTTATTCCCGTTTTTGAAGACAGATATTCCGCGGCCCACACTCCAAGGGACCATCCTATAAGAGTGATTTTCTTATATACCTTCATTTCCGGCAAAACCAGGGCTTCGTCAGCGGAATAGTTATAGAAAAGAATGAAATCAAAAT
>CAYNGW010000030.1:0-14682 GCA_964396955.1 uncultured Rikenellaceae bacterium
TTTCTCCCGTTTTTCCATAAAGCATCTTAGAATTTCTCCGGAAGAATGCCGGGACTGCCGCTTATGCGAATCAGGTTGTCCATATGATGCAATTCTTCAGGCAGACCCTGCTCCGGATACTGAAAAACCTCACAAATCATCAAAGGGATCTGTTTTTTACATTCTAATGATCCCTGTTCTTGCAGCAGCGTTTGCTGTCATCCTCTGCAACCTGGCACCTTCGCTTGCGGGTGTGAACAATAATGTAAAACTGGCAAGAGAGATAAGACTTGAAAAAGAAGAAGGGATTAAAGCTGTCTCAAAAGCAGCAGTTGCTTTCTTTGAGTCCGGGAAGACAGAAGATGAATTGTTTGAAGAAGAACAGCAAATAACAGGCAGGTTCAGGAGAGGTGCCCCGTGGGTTGGAATATTCCTTGGACTGTCTCTTGGAATCGGCTTGTTCAGGTTGACAGTCAGGAACATCCGGACCGATTATGAACCTGACAGGGGCAGATGTTACAGTTGCGGGAAGTGCTTTAAATTTTGTCCTGTCAAGATAAAAATTGAAAAATGAAATTATCGGAAAAAGAGATCAGAATTTTTAAGGGAATAAGCCTTGTATCAGGACTATTCATCGTTGTAATTGCAGTTACCATGCTCTTCAGCCTGATACAGCTTAAAACGATTAAACCTCTTGATAATCCTGCTTTGCTTTCGGTAAAGGAACAGTTTGACAGGGATCCTGAAAACAGGGATAAAGCTGAGCAGGTAAGAGCAATGGATCTTATGGCAAGGAAAGCCTATTTTTCCTCGAGATGGCAGGTTGAAACAGGATCATATCTCCTGCTTGCAGGTGCCGTGGTCTTTTTCCTGTTCCAGCGGCTTATTGCCGGAAGTGAAAAATCTGTCCGCTCCTTCCAACCCAATAGACCTGATATAAATTCAGAAAGAATCAGAAATCAGCGATATCTGATCTTATCAACCAGCGCAGTTGCCATTATCGCTATTGTCTCATCATTTGTACTGAGAGCAAACCTCCCAGCACCAGGAAGTTCTTCAAAAGTTATGGAAACCAGTGAAACTGCAGACACACCGATAATTCTGGCCGAAACAAGCAAGCCGGGCGATGTCAACTATCCGTTTTTCAGGGGTGAGGGAAGTCGGGGAATTGCAGGGGGCTCAGGTTATCCAACAGAATGGAATGGAATTGATGGTAAAAACATCAAGTGGAAAATTACTGTTCCAAAACCCGGGAAAAACTCACCCGTGATATGGGGAGACAAGCTTTTCCTTACAGGCGCGCAAGGTGGTGAACTTGAAATCTATTGCATCGATAAAAACAGCGGGGATATTATCTGGACAGGTTCAGGAGCAGATTTTCAGGGAGCATCAAAAGATGTACCCGAATCAGACAGCGAAGCCGGAATGGCTGTCCCCACAGCTGCAGTCAGCGAAAACATAATATGCGCTATTTTCGGAAATGGCAACCTGGTTTGTTTTGACCACAATGGAAACCTTAAGTGGGGGAAAAATATAGGTGTACCTCTAACTACGTATGGCTATTCTGCTTCACTTTTAATATATGACAAACTGTTGCTTGTCCAGTATGACAGCCAGAATAAAATCTCACTGTCAGGTTTTGACTTAACAACAGGAGAACAAAAATGGGAAACACCACGATCCGGACGTCCTGTCAATTCCTCGCCGGTTCTTGCAACTTTCAACGGCCAACCGCAGTTATTAATAAACGGAAATCCCAATGTCTCATCCTATGATCCTGTCGACGGGAAAGAACTATGGAGCCTTCCCGGGGTGTCAGGTGACGTGGCACCGTCACTTGCCGTGAACAGTAAAATGGTTTTTGCAGCTACAGATTATTATAAAATCATTGCAATGAAACCGGGCAAAAACGGAACTGTTGTATGGGAGGATAACACTTTTACACCTGATGTATCAAGCCCCGTTGCCAGTGACAATTACCTGTTTGTACCTACCGGTTACGGTGATGTAGCCTGCTATAACTCCGAAACCGGCGACACTCTCTGGACCCATTACTTTGAAGATGCGTTTTATGCCTCACCTGTAATTTGCGATAATAAAGTATGGCTGCTTGACCGCAGCGGAACGATGCATATTGTTGAGGCAGGCAATAAATTAAAAATTATTTCAGCTTCACCAATTGGAGAAAGTACGGATTGCACACCGGCATTTTCGGAAAAGAATATATATATCAGAGGGAAAGCCAGTCTTTATTGCATTGCTGCAAATTAATATTTGGGAATGCAGATACTGTCAATAACAAAACAACTTCCCGGATTTATGCACCAATGGAGCAAAACAGAAGGAGAGTCCGGCATATTAATTGCAGATCATTAAAAATGAAATTGATTAGTCAGATATTGCTTGTTCTTACAGCCTGTGGTCAGCTTCAGGGTCAAAGCGAAAGCTGGCCTGTCTTCCGCGGAAAAAGCGATCTCTCGGGGAACACACTTTTTAATTTTCCGGCAGCGCCCGTCCTGTTATGGAGCTTTCCTGCAGGTGCAAACACCAAATCATCCCCTGTGATCAGCGATGGCATTATTTATTTTGGCACTGATAAAGGAACCATCTTTGCGATAAGCTCTGACGGGCAGGTAAAATGGAGTTTTGAAACCGGGAGCGCGGTTGAAGCTCCTCCCCTGGTATTTGGTGATAAGGTTTTTGCAGGTTCTTCTGACGGGGTATTGCGTGCTGTTAATAAAATAACAGGAAGGCTCGCATGGTCGTACCCTACCGACAACCAGATTGTAGGATCTGCAAATGTCTGGATATCAGGAAAACAAACAGGAATTATCTTCGGAAGCTACGATTACTTTCTTCATTGTGTTGATCCTGCTTCTGGCAAATTATTGTGGAAGCTGGAAACGATGAATTATGTAAATGGCACTCCATCAGTCTCAAACAATAAAATAATCTTTGGCGGATGTGACGGAATAATGAGGGTTGCCGATCCCAGGACAGGAGCTGAAAGGGATACTTTCGAAATAGGAGTCTATATTGCTGCTTCTCCTGCTGTTGTCAATGAAAAAGCATATTTTGGTGATTATGAGGGAACTTTTTACTGCCTTGATATGTTTACCGGTAAAATTGCCTGGAAGATAGCTCCGGGTGAAACGTCAGGAGCTATACTCGGCATACCTGCGGTGGGGAGTAATTCAGTAATTGTTGGAAATGAGGATAAGTACCTTTATTGTTATAATGCAACTGACGGAAGGATGGTGTGGAAATATCGAACCAACGGCCGCATAACCGGTTCAGCTGTGGTATCGCCGACAAAGATACTTTTCGGAAGCATGGATGGTCATATATATATGGCAGGGCTGACAAATGGAAAGAAAACATGGAGCTTTAATGCCGGAGCCCCGGTCAGCTGTTCACCTGCTGTAATCCAGGGCAGGTTCTATTTCCTTACTGAAGATGGACGATTGCTTGCATTCGGTTCAAAGTAAAATATGAAAATTGTTTATCTGATAACAGGATCGGGAGGATCATTTTACTGTGCAAACTGCTACCGCGATATGCTCTACTTCAGAGCTATCCGGAAAGTGCCGGGCACAACTGCTAAAGCCATTCCATTATATCTGCCGCCAGACAGGGAAATAACCACTGAGAACGATCTGGACAACCATGTATTCTTTGGTGCAATCTCGTTGTACCTGAGGGAAAAGGTGAGATTATTCAGGAACATGCCTGCCTTCATGGAGAAATTCTTTGATCTTAAGCCATTTCTGAAGCTGGCAGCACGCATGGCAGGTACTACCCGCACGGAAGGACTTGAGGATCTGACACTTAATATGATTGAAGGTGATAATGCATTCCGCAAAAATGAAATGGACAGGCTTGTGAGTTACCTTGTTGAAGACGGGAAACCTGACGTGATCCACCTGTCAAATGCCCTGATCCTGGGATTGGCAAGGCAGCTGAAAAAAAGGATAGACGTAAAAATTGTATGCTCACTGCTGAATGAAGATGACTGGATTGATGATATGGCCGAACCTTTCAGGAGCAGGGCATGGAACATGATAGCCGCAGAATCTGGCTATGTGGACAGCTTCATGACACCAAGCAGGTATTACCGGGATCTTTTCATCAAAAAAACCGGAGTAAGGGGTGAAAATATCCATATTGTCCCTCTTGGATTTGATGTACCATTTACTGAAAAAACAAAAGATCAGTCACGGCCGCCGGCAATAGGATATTTCTGCCGGGTCAGCGAGCATAACGGATTTGACAAGATTGTTGATGCATTTATTGAATTAAAAACAAAGAATTCGATTCCAGGTCTCACCCTTAATGTTTGCGGCGGTTATACAGGCGATGATAAGCCCTTTATTTCAACCCAGATAAAAAAGATCAGGGAGCACGGATTCCAGAAATTCATCAGGATATATCCGGAATTCAGCGGTGACAAAAAAACTGAATTCTTAAATGATGTGGATGTAATAAGTGTGCCCGTCAGGAAGTATGACGGATATGGATTGTATATACTGGAAGCTAATGGTGCCGGCATTCCGGTTGTGCAGCCTGCAACAGGGGCTTTCCCGGAAATAGTCGAGATAACAGGCGGAGGCATAATATATTCTCCGGATACAATTGAAGAGCTTGCAGCAGCTTTGCTAAGGTTGCTTTCCAATAATGATTTAAGAAAAGAACTTGGAAATGCCGGAAGTTCTAATGTAAGATCAGAGCTTTCTCTGGATAAAATGTCGTCCGGTCTGTCGGAAGTTTACAATAATCTGTTCACTCAGAAATAACAAATATGCTCAGAATTGAGGGTATAACGAAATCATTCATCCAGAGAGGCCTGGTCCTGGATAAGCTGGATCTTTCCGTTAATGAAGGTGATTCAATAGCAGTAACAGGACCTTCAGGGTCAGGCAAAACAACCCTGATGAATATTATAGGCCTGCTTGACAGGCCTGATTCAGGCAATCTCATTTTTCAGGGAAAATCAATCCTTTCCTTCAATCCGGAAGAATCAGCTTTGTACAGGAACAGGAATATCGGCTTTGTTTTTCAGGATCATCTTCTCCTTCCGCATCTGACTGTCAGAGAGAATATTTTGCTGCCTCTTTTTGCCGGAAGCATCTCCGAAAACGGGTTTGAGGAGAAAAAATCATATGCCGGTATGTTAATGGATAAAACGGATATTACCGGGATTTCTGATAAGTATCCGTTTCAGATCTCAGGTGGTGAAGCCCAGCGTGCTACACTGGTGAGAGCACTGATAAATAAACCCTCCCTCCTGCTTGCTGATGAGCCAACGGGATCACTTGATGCAAAAAACGCTGCACTTCTCGGTGAGCTTCTTTTGAGGTTGAACAATGAAACCGGTACAGCATTGATAGTTGCAACACATTCCGCTGACCTGGCTTCGAAAATGAAGGTGCATCTGCGGCTGGAAGATGGCAGGCTTGTTCCCTGGACCGGAAAAACCTGATAATGATGAGATTCCTGCAAAAGACGATCGGACGTTCAATCCTGTTTTATAAAAAGGATGCTGTAAACCAGCTCATCATTGTAGCTTTATTATCAGCTATTATAACGGGCTCACTTTTTACAGGACATTCTGTGAGGGCAAGCCTGAGGAAAAGTGCATCAGAGAAGCTTGGCAATACCGGGATTGTCATCAGCTCAGGGCTCCGCTATTTTGATGCCTCACTGTCATTCAGGTTATCAAAGCAAACAGGTGAAAAAGCCGCTTCTGTTCTTGAAACAGACGGATACTGCCAGAATTTCTCAACAGGCGTAACAGCTTTAAATACAAAGATATATGGCATCAGTGAAGAATTCTGGAAATTCAATGGAATTGATGCTGTAGATATTGATTACGGTACAGTAGCTGTTAACTCCAGGCTGGCTGATCAGATGGGAATAAGCATTGGAGATGAAATTATCATTAAGTTCAGGGATACTGATCCCATCCCGGCAAATGCTCCCTTTGCACCTTCAAAAGAGAATGACGCATCAAAAGTGATGAAAGTCGGATTGGTGCTCGATGCTCTGCAAATGGGTAATTTTTCTCTTGGCATTAGCCAGATAACTCCTTTGAATGTTTTTATTAATTTTTCTGATCTTGATAAAAACCAGGCCGTTCAATCCCGGGCTAACAGGCTTCTTGTTCAAAACAGCAAAGACAACTCTGCCTCTTTCTTCAATGATGCACTTTTAAAGCTTCTGATCCCTTCAGATATAGGTCTGACAGTACGGAAATCTCAGAAAACAGGTGAAGCTGAGCTTATTTCGGACAGGATTTTCATTGACAGTATAATATTTGAAGATTTAAAATCAAAAATACCTTCAGCCGCTCCCGTTATTACATACCTTGGAAATAATCTTAAGGTTGGTCATAAATCAACACCCTATTCCTTTATAACAGCATCACGTTATATGGAGATTGGGGAAAATGACATAATAATAACAAGATGGCTTGCTGAGGACCTTGATGCAAAGGGTGGAGACACACTGACGATAACCTGGTATGATCCGGGTTACAGCAATCTTCTTGAAGAAAAAAGCAGGAGCCTCATAATCAGTGATATACTGGTAAATGACCATAAATATTCTGATCCATCTCTGATGCCTGATTTTCCCGGTATTTCAGGAAGTACTACCTGTTCGGGATGGGATGCCGGTGTCCCGATACTGATGGAAAAGATCAGGGATAAGGATGAAGAGTACTGGAACAGGTACAAAGGTACACCAAAAGCTTTTATTAGCTATGAAACCGGAAGAAAGCTCTGGGGCAACAATTTCGGTCCTGCTACTGCAATAAGATTCCCCGATACGGCAGAACCGCAAGAAATAACCGCAAGCCTTGCAGGATCGCTTGATCCTCTTAAAACCGGATTCACAATATCCGATATTATGGAAGAAAGCAGCAATGCTGCCATGGAAGGTGTTGATTTCAGCACCCTGTTTCTCAGCCTGGGTATTTTTATTATTGTGTCATGCATGATCTTGTTATCACTGGCAGTCTCAATGTTTTTCGATTCCAGAAAGAGCCAGGTCAGAACCTATTTCGCCCTTGGATTCAGGAATAAGCAGATCCGGAACCTGCTGGTATCAGAGACTATGATCATTTCTTCAGCCGGAGCAATTACCGGAGTTTTCCTTGGATATTTTATAAATATATTGATTGTCAAAGCACTCAATTCAGTATGGAGAGGCGCGGTCCAGATAAATACCCTCTCTGCTGATTTCAATTACCTGCCTTTGCTTATCGGATTTCTTGCAACAATTATTATAACATCCCTCCTTCTGCTGATCAAATCCGGAAAATTCCTGAAAAATCTCAGCAGGAAGGAAACGGGTAAACTGAAAGGTCATTCTTCACGACAAAACCTTATATTGATGCTGTTGAGTTTTTTCAGCGCAGTGATTGCCTTTCTTCTCTCACTTTTACCTGGAACTGATGCTACAGCTTTTTCTTTCACTGCCGGAGCACTATTATTCTGTACTCTGGTTTCAGGGCTCCGTCAATATTACATCAGAAAAATAACAAACAAAGATAATTTCAAATCCCTGAGACGTAATCTGGCGAAGCAGTTTTATTATTTCCAGCCAGCACAGGCGATCACACCTGTCATCTTCATTGCTGCGGGAATATTTGCCGTTTTAATCACTGGCGCCAACAGGCAGATTATAAGTGAAAAAATGCTTTTACCGTCCGGTGGCACAGGAGGATATTTATTATGGGCAGAGTCTGCAGTTCCGGTTAAAGAAAACCTGAACAGTCCTGAAGGCCGGAGAGAATTCGGCCTGGATGAGGCTGACCTGAAAGATCTTGTATTTGTGCAGGCAAAAAGATTACCGGGAGATGATGCCAGCTGCCTGAATTTAAATCATGTGACCGCTCCGTCAGTTCTTGGTATTGATCCTGCAGCATTCATTGCCAAGGGATCATTTTCTTTTGCTTCCAGGATAAGAGAATTATCTGACAGAAATCCCTGGAGTCTTCTGGACGATGTGTCAGGCGGTAATACTATTTATGGTATTGCAGATCAGACAGTGCTCCAGTGGGGACTTAAAGTAAAGACCGGTGATACGCTGGTATACAGGGCAGAGAATGGTCAGCCTCTGAACATAGTGATATGCGCAGGTCTTAAATCCTCAGTATTCCAGGGATATCTCATAATTGGCAGCAGGAATTTCGGCAGGTTCTTCCCTTCGGTTTCCGGGAGTTCAATAGTGCTTGCAGACGGAATCCCCGGATTTTCTGATTATTACCGAGAGATATTGAGTGAGAGACTATCAGGGTACGGCATATCAGCAGTAACTGCATCCCAAAAGCTTGCATCTTTCTTTGTTGTGGTCAATACATACCTTAATGTATTTATGATTCTGGGAGCTTTGGGTCTGGTGTTGGGAGTTGCCGGACTGGGATTTATCCTGATCAGGAATTTCAACCAGCGAAAAAGGGAATTTGCGCTCATGATGGCAACCGGCTATACAACCGGTCAGATAAGAAACCTAATACTAAAGGATCAGGCTGTGATTCTGATATGGGGTGTTTTAACGGGAACTATTTCAGGACTGACAGCCACCCTTCAATCCCTGAAGAGCGGATCAGAGATGCCCTGGAACATGATAACAGCAATGATGGTGATGATCATTGCCGCAGGAATATTTACTATCTTCTTATCAGTCAGGACAGTGCGAAGCACCTCACTGATCATCCAGCTCAGGAGGGAATGAACCTATTTCTTCCCGACAGCATATAAATAATTCTGTGTTCTGAAATATATCAGTTCATCGCCAATTACAGGGGTCGGTATCTGGATGTCACCGCCTCCTGACATTTTCCATACCTCTTCGCCTGTTTTAACATCGAGAGCAGCTACAAATGAATTTTCAAGAACGCCACAACATATTCACCGTTGACTGCTACCGTTGTGTCAGTACACGGATAGTATTTCATTTAAAGAAATTCCTGACATCTGTTTCATAACTGACACCCACAGGAATCTTTTTTTCACCAAGAAAAATATATTTGTTACTGTAGGAAATATTTTTCGTCACATTAATAACAAATGAACGGTGCACTCTCAGAAAAATACCGTGGGGTAATCTTTCACACAATGCCTTCAGGCTCATATGTGAAACAACCGGCTTTGGATTTTCCGTAAAGATTTTGACATAATTATCCATTCCTTCTATATACCTTATATCTGTAACCGATATCTTGCAAAGCCTGTACTCACTTCTGACAAATAGGTTCTGATCATTTTCATGCGAGGAATGTTTAACATAGTCAATATAATCACGTGTTTTCCTGACAGCTTTTTCAAATCGGCTGAATTTTATCGGTTTAAGCAGGTAATCCACTGCATTCAGGTTAAAACCTTCCACAGCATATTCACTAAAGGCAGTAGTAAATATCACCAGTATATTGTAATTCAGTGATTTATAGAAATCAATCCCGGAAATATCCGGCATCTGTATGTCAAGGAAAAGAAGATCAACAGGAAATTTATTAAGATATACGGCGCCCTGGGATGTCCGGGTAAATGTTTTTTTAAGGTCAAGATAATCTATCTGAGAACAATAGTTTTGAATCAGGTCAAGCGCCGGTGGCTCATCGTCAATTGCTATACAATTAATCATTTTAGTTGCAGGTTCAGTAAGACATTAAATTCGCTTTCGCTATCTGTTATGTGCAGGTTATGTTTTCCGGGATATATCAGCAGAAGTCTTTTTATTGTATTATTGATTCCGAGCTGTGATGTACCGTTTTCTTTATTCTGTGAAGTAAATTTTAAATTTCTGACAGTGAGATTTAACTTGTCATCATCTATTTCAATCTTTATATTGATTTTTGATTCTTTCTCAGTGCTTATACCGTATTTAAAAGCATTTTCAATAAATGGCATCATGATTAAAGGAGCTATTTGTAATGAAGCCGGATTCCCTGTTTTCTGATAATTGACCTGTACGGATGGCGGTAACCGCAATTTCTGTAAAGCAATATAAGTATCTATGTATTCAATTTTCCTGCTCAGCGGGACAAAATCATGACATGCCTCATTAATAACAAATCTCATCATTTCTGAAAACTTCTCTATTGCATATGATGTCTTTTCTGCCTTGCTCACGGCCAGTGAGTAAATGGTATTCAGGGTATTAAAAAGAAAATGAGGGTTTATCTGCGCCTTAAGAAATGCCAGCTCAGCATTTGCCTTTTCTTTTTCAGCCTCCTGCCACTGATTAATTATCCTGATCCCGAGGGAAATAGTGAACATTAAAAAGAATACGATTATTGTATAACCGAATTCGGGTTGGAATAGATCCAGTCTTTCATGAGGTGGCGGACCCGGCATTGGACGATCCATAAATGGAGGTACGGGATGAGGACCAAAACCAGAAGCAGGACCTGGCATAGGTGGAACTGGTCTGTATAATTCCGATATCAGTGACGGGACAATGATTGTTAAAAGCAGGCAGATCAGACAAATTAAGGTAAAAGAGAAATATTTTTTTGGTATGAAATACCGGGGAACAAGTATATAAAAATTAAAATAGAAAAATGATGCGAAAAAAATAAAAGGTATAAGAACTGATAAGAACGAATCCATCCGTTGTGGTCTTGGAACCAGTGTTGTAAGGAGAGCCAGGAATACCCCCCAGGCTATTATATGGATAAGTATCTGGAGATATTTATTTTTCAGAGCAAGGTTCATAAAGGAATTTTCCGTGATTTTTTTTTCTAACCCTCAGAGGAATTTCAATTTTTTCTATTATTCCCAAGTTAATTAATTTTCGTGGATACACCTGAAACAGAGAAGCTGGTGTATTTTGTACCAGGGGAATATGTTCCATCCTTGTACAGACCGTCAATAATTGTACCTGTTGAACTGCCTCCTGTATATATATCATACTGGACTCCTTTAACAAGTTCTGACGATGAGAATACCAGTGACTGATATCTTTTTGCAGGTTTAAAACAAAAGAGCTCCTCCCCTGTACTCGTCAGAATACTTACCAGTGTACCTGGCTGAATTGAGGTTTTGAAATTCAGCAGAATCGAATTTTGTGTTGAAGTTGTTCCGGGAACCTGAGCCATACCCGAACTTCCCACTCCCAGAAGGAAGCCTCCGTTAATGGTAAAGGAAGCATCATAATCCAGGGCCCCGTTATTATTGGCTGTAGGTCCGTTTATTATGAGATTTCCATCTGTCATTACGACACTGCCGTTTATATCAATTCCATCACCGGCAGTTTCAAGTACTATATTGCCTCCGTTTATATAAAGCCAGTAATTACCTGAGGAAGTGTACGATGGCGGTTGTCCCGGCCTTATCGGTACTCCGGGTCCGCCAATCATACCTGAACCGTCAACACCTGAGGCTATATTAATTCCGTCATCACTCGAAATAATGTGGATATTTCCATTGCTGATGGTAATCATTGCGCTTTCGATACCTTCATATGATCTGGTGACCGTTATTTCTCCTCCATTGATTCCTGCTACGGAATCTGCATGAACAGCATCATCTCCGGTTGAAATGGTATATGTTCCTTCGTTTAATGAAACGCTTCCGTTTGAATGGATAGCATCATCTGCCGTATTTAAAATAAAAGTACCTTTTTCAATAATCGTATTAACAAGACCCTTGAATCCTTTGGCAGAAGCATCGACGCCAATGGAAGCACCGCTGCCTCCTCCGGAGGTGATAGTAATTTCTCCGTCTGAAATCAGCATATCAGTAACAGCCTCAAAACCGTCGCCACCTGAGGTTATATTCAATATGCCTTTTTCAATAAGAATATATCCTTTATCGGCATCTTCATCATTATCAGCCTTCAAACCATCTCCTGCTGCATCTACGGTAATATTTCCGTCTTTTATTATAAGATAGTCTTTTCCTCTGATCCCGTCATCCGCTGCATTCACCTTAATTGTTCCGCTTTTTATTAAGAGTCCGTCTTTACTTGCGATACCATCATTATTGTTTCCGTCAACATTCAGCGAACCATTTCCTCCAATAGTGAGATTGGACACGCTGAATATTGCGGCATTTGGTTCATCATCGGATGAACTATTTCCGATCCCGTCAGTAATGAAGTTTTCAGTGTTATATGCAAGTATAATGACGGTTTTATCCGCACTTTTAATAAAAACGGGTGAGCTCGCCGAACAGCCTATATTGATTCCGTTCAGTATAAGTGAAACGACATCCTGATTATTCCATTCATAATCGGAAGCCTCTTCATGATTCGCACAATTTTCTGCCAATGCATCGATTACCGATCCCTTAAAATCTTCGCTATTAATAACCTGTTCATTATCAGGATTATCTGTATCAAAAATATTTTCACATGCTGACAAAACAAAAAGCATTAAAGCATAGACTAAAATTCCTGTTGATTTTCTTCTATTCATATTCATCTCTATGTAAAACTAAAATTTGAATTTATAGTTTAATGAAATTATGTGATCATCAGTCAGATCAGGTTTATAATCGCGCTGAAATATATATTCAGCTTCAACAGAGTGCTTCTTTGAGATTTTATATTCAATACCTCCCATTATTCTTTTTTTATCAACTATTACGTCACATTCTTTAAACACCGGGCAGAACAATTCAGCAGAAATAAAAGGATTGACTGGAAATGAAGGGATTTTATACATTACATCCATTTTTAGCCTGAAATGTGAATCAGGAATTTTATCCTCCTCATCCTTAAAGTATGTTTTATAACGTTCCTGGAATCTCACACGTCCTGATATATTAAAATTCCATATTTCGAGTGATCCTTTAATACCGGCAAACCACTTATGCCTGAGGTGATAAGTGTCATCATCTTCAATATTTTCTGTGATCCTGTAAGCAGCTGATACTGACAGATAGTCGGTCAGCTTGTATGCCAGAGCTCCTTCCAAAAATGCTTCTTCAATCCGGGATGCTTTATCAAACGTGCGGATGGTTGTTGACAGGTCAAGCTCCAGCTTGTCTTTAAATTTATGTTCAGCAGAAGCGTTGTACCAAATGCCAAAATCTTTATCCTGTGACCAGGCAATAGATGTCAGGCAGGAAAAAAATGCCATGGCAATTCTCCGTCTAATCATCATCATCATCATTTTTGTTTCCGCTATTTACTTCAATCATGTTATTTTCCGGATATGATACGTAATAATAAATTTTCAATTCGCATGTATCTCTTAAGAAATCCATTTTCCCGATCTCTACGCGGTTGATTTTGCTGATACCTGTTCTTTCTTTTAAGTCTTTTATCAGGGCTTCTCTGTTTTCAGGTTTTATGAGACCAATCTTTTCGTAAATAACTATTTTTGAAGATTCATGTCTAAGCAGCCATAGTTTTTCCAGGCCATAGGTAATAAATATTATTACGATGTTTGTGAAAAAAAGGTCAGCCAGACTCGTTTTGGTGCTTGTAAGCGCGTTGATGACAGATATACCAATTACCAGGAAGAGATATGTCATCTCCTTGATAGGGATTGCGTCGGTACGGTAACGGATAATCCCGAAAATTGCAAAGAGCCCGAGGGCAAATCCTATCTGTAGTTTTACGCTTTCCAGAAGAAAGCATAACAGAAAGACGACACTGGCAATCAGAATATACGTAAACAGGTAGTCTTTTCGTTTTACTGTCGAATAGTACAGCCATCTTACAAGGATCAGAATGACGGTTGTATTAAGAGTAAATCTCAGAACCAGTTCCAGAAAATCCGGAACATTAATTATTTCTATTCCTGCAATGCTAATGTCATCGGGGATCAGAACATCTGTTAAATTCATTTTCAATTTTATTTATCAGTAAAAACTTCGGTTTAAGTAAATTTTTTCGTGGAACGTTATGCATAGTTACTGTACCGATACAATATTTGCTGAAGCCGGTTGAATGAATAAAACACTCTTTTAGTATTTTCGCAGCAGGAGAACCACTCGTTAATCGTTCTCTTTTATGTTCAACTATGGCCAGATACGGGAATCCAGCCTGGTTTCCTGCAATATCCGAATAAGAAAGATCATGATCAATAGTTATCCGTTCATTTATCTCCGAGCCCACCAGAGTTATTCTTTTAAAGCTGTTTATAAGCACCGGCCTGAGTAACAAGGATTTAAACGGAACATGTTCTTTAATAAATTCACATGCTTTCTCATCACATTCGCTACCGGGTACAAGATTGTGTTCAATCCGCCATTTGACGGTTCTGTTCTTATTGTTTCTTTTTTTTACTTCCAGGTAGGTGATACCTGTGGTCTCATATTTTCGATATCGAACCTTATTTCTTTCAAGTCTTCCTGTAATATGCTGGTTAAAAAACAGGAAATCAGATGTATCAAGATACGTGGTAAAGTAGGAAAATAACCTGATGTTATTAATTTCAAGTACTCTGTATTCTCCATCCATTCGGGTCAGTAATTCGGGTACTTTTCTTATGCAAAGAACATATTTTGTATCAATCCGGTTCATAAGCCTCGTGTTCGTCATCGCTTCCAATCCAACAGGCTTGAATATATCAAGTACTTCTTTTATCTCAGGAATCAGCATTTTTGTTTTCAATTAGGCGCAAAATTACTACAAATAGAATTATAACAGAATATTCTATCAAATCTTATGCATTAATGAACTGTTTTGAAATAAATTTGGTAAAAAGACTGAATGTTTACGTTAAGAATTATCTGATCACTTGTCCTT
>CAYNGW010000031.1:0-6698 GCA_964396955.1 uncultured Rikenellaceae bacterium
CGTAAGGCCCTTTCAACAATCCGAATCCGGTTATTGATCCCGTAACATTTCCACTAGGATTATACGTAAACATATAGCTGGAGCCTGAAAGCCATGGCGCGGAAAATGAATAACCGCCAAAACCGATCCTTAACTCAAATGATTTTACATCTTTACTTTTCAGAATGGATTGATCTGATTGGGTACTAACCGTTCCTTGTGCATCTGTCTTGCCGGCATTTGCGTTCACTTTCATCATACCCGTATTCATGGGTATTGTTTCGATAACATCAAGCTCAATTACCGGGAAATTCTGATACCAACTCGTAGCAACACAAAGGGCTACATAAACATCGCCTTCTGCTCTTGTCATTTTTGCAACCAGATAATTGAAATCACCTTCCATCCTTGTTCCCAGAGCTGGTGCACCATACCTGTAAGCCCTTGGAGTAGCCGCAAGGAACTTACCCAGCCAGTCAGTACCAAGTTCATTTTTTTTACTGCTGAAGAGGATCACAAAGCCGGAATTCTTCAGGAATGTTTCATAGTTCATGAATATCTCTAAAATCGATCTGTCTCCCGGAGCACCATATGTAATCTGGGTCACTTTCCCTTGCATCTTCTGACTCTTTTCCAACGTGTCATTAGACACTTTCCCCAGCGGAAGCAAATAGTCGTTGAATTGTTTCTGGTCATAAATCATGATACCAGAACCAGGGAATCTGGATATTAACGGATGATCCTTGCTTCCTTCTTCATCTTTTTGGGCGAAAACACTGCTGCCGGTTACTACTGCTAAAAGGACAGCGCCGAACAAACAGACAACCTTTTTGTTCTTGATTTTCATTTCATTTATAATTATTAATTTTTAACTATCAGAAATTCAGTACTCACACAATTTACGCCTTATTTAAATATGAGCCAACTTTATTTACTTTATTATCCTTGTCAATAGTGGTTTTTAGTTCATAATATTTAAAAGCATCTATTATATCCAGGCAAACACAATCAAAGCCGGCATCCGGGATCTTTTTCAGGTAAGAGCTGTTATTGCCGAAAATGATATCCTGCCATTCTTTTTCCCAGTATTTCACCTTATAGTTACCTTCCCAGTGAGGATTTTCTTCATCAATCCAGGCTGGATTATCAGGTTCCCAGCCTGCCTGCCAGTAATACCTGTAATCTTCCGCTTCTCCAATCGACATATATGATATTACCAGACGCTTCCCCCCATTTGCCTTATTTTTCAGCTGGCTGATCTCTGCTGAAGTAAATTCTATTCCTTCGCCAAAGAACAGGTCCATGATCATCATATCGTGATTGCATTCCAATATCGTGCGGTCGTTTGATCGTTTGATTATTAAATTGTTAAACTATGAAGTTCTCAGGTCATTTCATAATTTGTAACTGTCATAATTCTTTATATTCAGACTGTCAGGCAGGATCCCAAGAGTGATAATAAAGAATGTAAGCGCTTTTGTTCCCGGTTCGAGATGACCTCCTACCATACTGTTCTCATCCGATAATGCAATGTGGGCATGCACCTTTCCATTCAGGATATACCCCTGCACGGAAACCAGGTCCATAGCAACTGATGCTTTTAGATCTTCCTGCGCAGGAGGAAGATTCTTGTCACTTACTACATGATAATGATAGTCTGTCACAGAACCTATTCCCGTAAGGATAACAGCATTTTTAATCTTCTTCTCCCCGACAAACATATTAAGCCCGTCAAGCATATCGGTACCCGGCTTCATCTGGATTATTTCAATCCGGTCAAATTGCGATGCCGTACTTTGAAGCTCCGGTTTCTTTTCCTGCGCCTGAACAGCTAAACTTGAACCAAGCCATAATAACAAGGCAATCTTTTTCATGATAATATCTTTTAGTGATAGTTTTTCACAACTTAAAGTAAAATAACAGGTGGCAAATAAACGGCTACAGGCAACCGGCGACCGGCTACCGGTATCATTCCTTTTAGGTTTTCTTTATGCCGAACCACGCATAGGCGGCTCCTATAAGGATCCCCAGCCACAATTTCCCGATCTCATTCAGTGTATCGGAAACATCAGGACACCTGATCACCCCTACATAGAAAGCGCCGAAACCTATCAGCAGCCAGGCTACAATGTAAATCCAGACTATCGTCTGCATAATTCTTTTCCCATAATCCTCTGAAAGCACCTTCACCTGTGAAAGCGGTGTCGAACCCCGGTCAGCCAGCGCCAGGTTCCCTATGACAACACCGGCGACAAGGCCGCCAAGCAGATTTACCACCCATACGGCATTGACTCCCGGGATATAATTCCCGGTTTCAGCATCCCAGTTCAATACCGAGAGGATCATACTTCCCAGGGTAAGAAAGTAAATAAGAAGTAACAAACATGCTATTGCTCCCAGCAATAACTCTTTTGCTTTTGGATTCATGATACATCTCCTCCTTTATTCTGAATATTTTTATTTAAATCTTTTGTATTGCATTTGATTCACATAAAGTTACAGCAGAAAGAATAAATAAACCAACTGCAGAGGAGAAAAAATACCGGCGACGGTAACGATTGCATAATTGCACGATACACAACAATTGGCTATCGATTGGCAGTCCTTTCTTTGATATTAGTAAATAATTCTTTCGTCTTCCCGGGATCACCGGTATTCAAATAAATCGTAGTACCAGTGGTTTGTATCAGAATATAGGGCGGGACTCCTTTCCTGATAAACAATATTACTTTCGACTGGTCATATAGTTTAAAGTTCCCTTTAAGGACTTTCCCGGCTGCAAAACCATTGGTCCTGGCTTTTATCTTCGGTACTTTCTGCAGAGTATCAGCCCGAATAATGTCAGCATACCCGATAGTGAGTTCGTACATCCCGCTGATGGTCAACGAGGAATCTGAAAAAGTAAATTCCGGTTCCCTGCTGCCGAAAAAGATCAGCATAACGGGAATAAAGATGATAACAGTAAGCAATGCGATAGCAAGATATATTCCCTGTCTTCCGCCGGTCTCGTAAAATGATCCTGCCTGTTCTCCGCTTATCTTCTCTCTCACTGCCTCTGCAACTTCTTCCGGCTGGTCTGTTCCGATCCGGATTTTAGTTTTTCTGTTTTTGAATGAGAGCTCTATTGCGCTTAATCCGGAAATATTATAGAGCCATCCGGAGGGGATCATCCGGATGCCTATTCCCCAAATTGCAGAATTCCTCACTGGGGTGCAGCTCTTGATATCCGATAACCGGAAACTCCTCCTGATCAGCCCTATCCCCAGTTTGAAGTTCAGATACGTATCATCAATGGTGATCGTCAGCTTGTAGAATATCAGGAGGCAAATAATTAAAGTCACCATTATGAAGCCAAAAATTATAATTGGAATGACTTCATCAAAACCAATAACAAAAAGCATTCCGGCGCAGAAGAAGAAGGCCGCCAGCATTGCTATAATTGAGAAAGTGCCGAATTGAGTGTATTTTTTCATTGATATCTGATCTTAACGGTAAATCTATAAGTTCGTATGTTTAGCGTTCAGGCTTGTCAGCACAGGTTTTTGTTTGCATCGGCAAGAAGTTCCCTGATGGCAATATTATGCGGACAGGTTTTTTCACAGTTTCCCGGACAGTTCTTGCAGGCATCTGCCCTAAGGCTTCCTAATTCCCTGTAGTCCTGGTGTTCAGCTTATCAATGCTTAAGCTGGGCTCAGGATTTCCATCAACATAAACTGACACACTGGGATATAGAATTACAATTCTGGTATAAAACCATTTTTTTTGTACTCATATCTTTAAAATAATTAATTGTTATATGCAATCCTGCAACCTTGCAGTCGTGCAATCTTTTTTCTTGTTTCTTGTTTCTTTTGTCTTTTGTCTTGTTTAACCATAGAGTTACACTGTTTTTTGCTCCTCTATTCCCTGGTAACGGTATTTATGGGATTAGCGCGTGCTGTCTTTATCGAAAGAGCACTTGTGGCAATAAAGGCAATTGTCAGTGTTATCAACAGTGAAACAAAAAACGGAACAACAGTAGCCCATACAAATGGTGATAATCCGAAATTCATCCGGTAGGCAAAATCCATGATCCACCTTTCCATCAGGTAATACGCTACGGGCCATGAGATCAGGTTGGAGATCAGGACAAGAACGAGGAAATCCTTATTGAGCAGCCATACCACCTGGTCGACACTTGCTCCCATGATCTTTCGCAGGCCGGTCTCCTTTGAACGCTGCTCCGTGACATATGATGTAAGTCCAAGCAATCCCAGGCATGCGATAATAATTGTCATTACAGAAAAGATATTGAAAAGCTTATTGAGCTTATTTTCAGCGGTGTACATTTCATCAAGCTTATCTGCAAAGAAGAAATAGTTGAATGGCAGCGTATTCCCTAGATCCTGCTGTAGCTTTTTCACATTTTCCACCGTTGCAGGGATATTGTCATCGCTTATCCTGACATAAAAATATGGATTCGGATTGGGGCTCACAATAAAAATGAAGGGTTCGATTGTATTATGTATGGAAGTGAAATGGAAGTCCCTGACCACGCCAATTACAGATCCGTCTCTCTGAGCTGTTCCTGTGGCAGGATTAATTCCGAATTTGACCCTTTTCCCAAGTGCATTATTACCCCATCCGAATGCTTTGACGGCCGCCTCATTGACAATAAATGCCTGGTTCAGATCAGAGGTTATCGACCTGTCGAAATTCCTGCCCTCAAGTATCTGTATCTGCATGACATCAAGGAATTCATGATCTACCATTGAAACACTTGTTGCCAGTTCAACCATGCTGCTGTCCTTTTCGATCAGGAATACCACTTTACTGGCCATTAACGGAGGGACAAGAACTGATGATGATACGCCTCTGATATCGGGGAGCTTCAGCAGCTCATCCTTGAACGACTGCATCTTTCGAATAAACGCTGTATCCCTGATAGGTATGATCATTACATTTTCCTTATTTAAGCCGAGATCCTTATTCTTTATGTACCGCTGCTGACCCGAGATTATCATCGTACCGGTAATAAGGGTGCCTGATATTGCAAACTGAAGGACTACAAGGATCTTTCTGAGTAATCCTTTCCCCTGGCGCGGATTTACATTGCTTTTAAGAACATCAACAGGCGCAAAGGAGGAGAGATAAAAGGCTGGATAGCTGCCTGAAATGAGTCCGACGAATAGTGTGATCAATAATATTAAAAGAAAAGTAACCGGTTCAAACAGGTTCCCTATTTGTAAAGTTTTATCGGTTAATGCATTAAATGTCGGCAAAATAAAAATAGTGGTGATCAGGGCAATAATCAGTGCTATGATCACCAGTACCATCGATTCGCTGATGAATTGCCTGATCAGAGTTCCTTTTCCTGCGCCTATCACTTTCCTTAAGCCAACCTCCTTTGAACGGTTTGTTGACCGGGCTGTTGCCATATTCATGTAATTGAGGCTGGCGATCAGAAGCATAAATACCCCGACCAGTGAAAATATTGTGATATAGCTGAAATTGCCGACAGGAAGATCAAATTCCAGCTTTGAACCAAAATGGACCTTGTCAATCCTGGTTGCCATGAGCTTAAAGGTCGCATTTATCTGTTTCCCCAGGGAGCTCATATACTTATCATAAAAACCTGGAAATTTGGCCAGAAGATCTTCAATCTTTGCATTCTCGGCCAGAAGAATATAGCCGAAAGCAGAAATATTCCAGAATGCCGGAGCGCTTCTGGAATTAAACCTGTCGACTCCTGACAGTTCAACAATTGTTGCCATTGAAAGAAGACAGTCAAACCGCAGGTGTGAATTTGCCGGTACATCCTTGATGACACCTGTTACGCGGCAGCTCCCGAAGTTGCTGGTTGTAAATACCTCTCCAATCGGATTTTCCTTTCCAAAGTATTTAGAGGCGAAACTTTCGGTTATAACAATTGTATTCGGCTCATTCAGAGCGTTATCGGGAGATCCTAAAATAAAATCATAATCAAAAACCTTAAATACGGTTGAATCGGTAAAGTATAGATTGTCTTCAAAGAACTTGAGATCTTTGTACTGGAAAAGGATATCCTCGATTCCGAAACCGGCAAATCGCGCGATTTCTTCAATTTCAGGATATTCATCCTTCAGGGTCGGAGCCATCGGTATAGGGACCAGAGCTGCCAGGGTAGCTTTACCGGAAATATTAAAATCACTCTCCAAACGGTAGATGCGATCATAATTTTTGTAATGCTTGTCAAATGTGAGTTCTTCCTGTACATATAATAATATCAGTATTGCGCAGGTTATGCCGATTGCGGGTCCGAAAATATTCAGGATAGAATAGAACTTATTCTTTTTGATACTTCGGTAAGCAGAAATAAGATAATTCTTAAGCATGACTGACTATTTTGTAAATTAATATCCCCCTTTGAATTACGTAAACAATTTACGAAAAAATATTGATTCCGAAACTGTCCGATCGGCAACCGGTATCAGGTGTATTATTGTTTGTGCATTTGAGCGTTTGTTCAAAATTGTGAATATTCAAACCTTTAAACCTGTGAACCTATTTTGTAATGAACCGTCCATTGGACTTTTCGGAATAGTTCTATCGAAGAAAACATATTGAACCAGCCGAGCTTTTTCTCCCCTTCTTTTTTTCCCTCTTCATTTCCCCCATTCCTTCTTTTTGCCGTTGTGTCATTGTGTCTTTTTGCCGTTATTTATAATGCTCATCCCTGTCCTTGAGTGACAGAAATCCTT
>CAYNGW010000031.1:6798-14591 GCA_964396955.1 uncultured Rikenellaceae bacterium
TCTTTTTGCCGTTATTTATAATGCTCATCCCTGTCCTTGAGTGACAGAAATCCTTCCGGCATCGGGGATGTGACAGTTATCGTTCCACCGGTTTCCGGATGGGGAAATGACAATGACCAGGCATGCAGCCTGATGCGGCGCTTGAATTTATCTGAAGCGCCATATTTCCAGTCACCCACGATCGGACAACCGATATCCGAAAGATGAACTCTTATCTGGTTCTTCCTGCCTGTCTCTGTCCGGACATCAAGAAGAGCATGATCCTTTAATATTTTTATGGTCCTGTAGTTTGTGATGGAAAATTTTGCATTATCTGTTTCCCCGGCAGAATGGACCTTTTGTGACTTGTCCTCAATCAGCCAGCTCTTTATTGTATTCTCAGCTTTTTCAGGTATCCCTTCAACAAGTGCATAGTAATGCTTTTCAGTCTCTTTCCAGTTTTCCTTGATGGCTTCCATGGAATCACGGGTCTTTGCAAAAAGCAGAACTCCCGACACTTCTTTATCGAGGCGGTGCACAACAAACGCCCTGAATCTTCCCCTGGTCTGTCTCTTCAGGAATTCCGAAATGATCTCCTGGATGCTGAGACTGCCATCTGTGCTTGAAGTCGGCTTGCCTGCAGGCTTGTCAACGACTATTACATACTGGTCATCATATAAGACAGGAAATGGCAATCCTGCTTTTGCAGCCTTCACCGCCAGCCGGTTGATCTCAAAAATATCTCCCGGCTTCAGCTTATAGGAATGTAAAGTGACCGGCCTGTCGTTTATCCTGATATTGCCGCTTTGCAGCAGTTTCTTAATTCTGGTCCTTGGTGAATCAGGATACTGTTCGGTAAGAAACTCAAATAATGTAATTGATTTATTTACAGTTGTTTTCAATGGATCTTGTTCTGTCGTATTGCTCGGTACTCGGTGCCCGGTCTTTTGCCTTTTGCCTTTTTATCTTACACTGCCTTGTATTTCTTCTGCATCTCAATAACCGTCTCCCTGAACTTTGGGAAATTCGTCCATAATTCTTTATCGCATTTGGTTAAGCCATCACATTGGATGCAGCATTCATATCCCTTCTCAATAGCACATTTGCGGACAGTACATGACTTGACAGGAAGGCTTAACGGCTTATCTTTTACCTTGCATCCGTAACAGAATACTTTCTCAGCATCGAATTCAATACCGTACTTTTCCTTGAACTTGAAATCCTCATAAGCTTTTTTCTTCAACTCCGGGTTATTCTCCATAGTACCTTTCTTCAGAGGACAATCCGCAGGACACTTATAACCACAATATTCCAGGTTCTTCGGGTCGGGTTTTACATCCTGCTTTGTATCCTGAGCCGTCAGGTTTGTGCCATAAGATAATGCACAGCATGCTACTCCTGCCCTGAAGCAGGCAGAAACGAAATCACGGCGTTTAAGTTCTTTTTTCATGGCTGTTTGTTTAAATGAATAATTGTAAAGAATATCAAATTTAAACAGAAAAATCTGATTACTTAACAGATCAGATGATGTACAATCATGCAATCGTGCAGTCTTGCAAGTCATTCCGGTCACAATAAATATTTGGCTGGTGATCCGTTTAAGAATTAAAACCATAAATTTGAGTAATGATTAAGAAAATCTTCTATGTAATTTTATTGTTCTTTCTTCCTGCTATCTCTCTTAATGCGCAGAATGTGGAGGTTATTATCAAGGGCATCAGGTCCGTGAAGGGACAGATTGCGATAGGTGTTTTTAAGGACGATAAAACCTTTCAGAAAGAAGAAGCATTTCTGAATATTCAGTTTCCAAAGAAAGACATTTCAAACGGGGAGATGAGAGTGCAGTTCAGCCTGGAACCAGGCATTTATGGCCTTTCAATGCTTGACGATGAAAACAGCAACGGTAAAATGGAGTATAATTTCCTTGGAATACCTAAAGAAGGCTTCGGATTCTCAGATTATTATCTCTCCGGGTTCAAAAAGCCGAAGTTTGATGCCTTCAAATTCACCCTGGACAAGGAGCAGAAACGAACGATAACTGTGAGGATCAGGTATATATAGCAAATTCAATCATGCGATCATGCAATCTTGCTATCGTGCAATCTTCCATTCTTGTTTCTTGTTTCTTTTGTCTTGATTCTTTTTTTCCCCCTCATCCCTTCTCCCTTCCTCCTCTTCTTCCTTATCGCCCGTCGCCTGAAGCCTGTTGCCTGTAGCCGTTTTCAAAGATTGGTACACCTTTTGATATTGATATTATGAAGAGATAATTCTTCTAATACTTAAGGCAATGAAAAAATTAATACTCACATCGATTCTCGCAGTCCTGGTCGCTTTCGGGACCACAGTTATGGCTCAGGAATATCCTGATGAATACCTGGGACTGCCTGGTGATAATCTTAACCTGTATGCAGTTATGAAACTGTTCCAGGAATCGGAAACACTTGAAGGTTTTGAAAGAAGCCTGAATGATGAAAAATCCAGGATCAACAACCTCGACCTCAATGGTGATAATTATGTAGATTATTTAATGGTTTTTGACTATGTCGATGGTGATGTACACACGATAGTATTACGTGTCGCCCTGGATCAGAATGAATACCAGGATGTTGCAGTATTTACAGTTCAGAAGTTCCGCAACGGATCCGTTCAGATCCAGCTTATAGGCGATGAAACCCTCTACGGCCGGAATTACATTATTGAACCTAATTACGGGGAAACGCCAAATCCCGGATATATGGGAAGAAAGTCCGCAAGGACAAATGTGACAGTAGTCTATTACACCCCTTTTGAAATCGCCGAATGGCCGATGGTAAGATTCATGTATTTCCCTGATTATTTAATGTGGCACTCCTCATGGTACTGGGGATACTACCCTCCTTACTGGCACTCATGGCACACCTGCTACTGGCACTACTACTACGGATATCATTACAACTGGTACCATCATTATTACAGTCATTACCGCCCCTGGTATCATCATCGCTACGAGCGATATAATGACTTCTACTTCGCCGGAATACGTTCACATTCCCCGCTGGTACACCAGAAAATTAATGAAGGCACTTATAAATCCACCTATTCACACCCTGAACAGAGGAGAGACGGTGAAGCCCTTTTCACAGCTATTCATCCTGATCAGGAAAAAAGAACCGGGCAGAACACTCCTGTCATCAGCCAGAGAAGAAGTTCTTCAGATCAGAATAGCGGCGCTTCACGCAGGTCAACCATACCTGTCAATGAACGACCCGTAATAAAGTCTTCCTCGGATGAGAATACAGGTGATTCCCGCAGGTCAACAACAACTGTCAACGAAAGACCTGTAACAAAATCTTCTTCGGATCAGAGTACCGCTCCAGCCCACAGACCATCTGATACAAATTCCGACAGAGTAATTTCCAGGCCTGCACCGGTTGAAAAAGCTGATGAAACGAGGAGGGAATCCGATCCGGTCCCTGAAAGGATAATTTCGAGACCGGCTTCTACTGAAAGAGTTGTTGAAACCAGGAAAGAACCTGATCCGGCTCCTGCCAGGGTGATCTCAAGGACTGAACCGACCAGGGAAGAAGCTCCCAAGACATCAAGACGAGCAGAAAGCCAGCCGGAACGCAGGACCACGGTAGAGAGTAAATCCGAAACTGTCAATAGACCCTCTAAACCGGGAAAGCCTGAAGAAACTGAAAAACCAATAAGATAAGGCAACAGATATAAGGTAAGATAAAGTGTGCCAGGAGTCTTTGAGACTCGCGAGGGTGTCTAAAAAATCATTGTTTTAAAAGCCGTTGTACCGCTGTACCTTTGCTCCGTTGTACCCTAATGCTCAAATGGATTCTCCTTCCTGAAATCCGGTCTGTAATTCCGGTAGCTGTCCATATCCTGAAGCCAGCCGTTCCTGAAGCCCAGACTCTCCATCTCTGAAGCGACTTCACTGTACTCCTTCCTGTACAGCGGCCTGTTCAGAACAGGATGACTTTTCACCTGGTATGTCGGATGATACTGCGACATCAGCGAGATATGAATTCCGGGTGACAGTTCTCCGGCAATGCTCCTCAGAACCAGCTTGCTCTCTTCGATATGATCCGGCAAGACAAGATGACGTATCAGTATTCCATTTCCCGCCCTGCCCTTCTCATCCATCTGAAGCACGGAACCTTTCTGGTAATACATCCGTTTCAAGGCCTTCAATGCAACATCAGGATAATCGGCAGCGTCGGAATATTCTTTTGCAATTTCCGGAGTGACATACTTGTAGTCGGGAAGATAAACATCAATCATTCCGTCAAGAGCGTCAATCACCTCCGGCTTATCGCAACTATTTGTATTATACACCGTTATTGGCTTCAGCCCTCTTGCATTCAGACCTCTGATTATAGCCCTTACCTGAGGTACGACATGTGACGGAGAAACAAATCCGACAGCTTTGATGCCAGCAGATAAAATATTTTCAATATGATCAAGAACTGACTTTAATGATAAAGAGGGTTTCCTGCACTCTCCGGCTGGTCTGCTTATATCATGATTCTGGCAATAGATGCAGTGAAGATTGCATCCGGCAAAAAAGATATTGCAAATGCCATCGGGACCGCTTATCGGGGGTTCCTCACCCCTGTGAATACATATAGATGCGATATTCATCCCTGCATCCATCCCGCAATAACCATCTCCGCTCTCAAACCTGTCAACACCGCATTCCCGCGGGCATAGGGTGCATTGAGAAAGAAGATCAACCTCATCTTGTGTGTAAATCTCTTTAGTCACAGGTAAATTTATTCTTAACCACAAAGAGCACAAAGGTAATCACAAAGGCACACAAAGGAAACATCTTTGCACCCTTGCACCGTTTTACCTTTGTACCTCTCAGTAATTATTCAAATCAATAATTTACTAATAATCATCTTTCTTATTGCTAATTCCAAAACATTACATATCTTTGCATGCGATTTGAGGGGTATTTGAGCTTAGGGGACCAGAGTCCCCTATTTTATTATCTTACTATAAAGTATGATTGATAAAAATAAAATAGAAAAGCTTGTAAATGAGTTCATTATTGGGACAGGCATTTTTCTTGTTACTGTTAAAGTAAGCAGTTCAAACAGGATAACTGTACTGGCAGATACAATGAAAGGCATTACAATTGATGAATGTGTCGCCCTTCACCGCCACGTTGAAAAGCATCTTGACCGCAACAGTGTGGATTTCGAGCTCCAGGTTTCTTCCCCGGGACTCGATATGCCTTTTGGAGTGATTGAACAGTATTACAAAAACGAAGGGAAGAAAGTTGAAGTAGTCGATGCGGATGGCGTAAAGTTTACCGGGAATCTGAAAAATGTAACAAGCGGAGGATTTGAACTGGAAACGGAAATCAGGATCAAAGGCAGGGCAAATGAGCTGAAGGATATTTCATTTAACTTTGACGAGGTAAAATCGACAAAAGAGGTTTTAGTGATTAAATAATATAAGAGGTTTACACCAGATGGAAAATATTAATTTGACCGACACTTTTTCGGAATTTAAAGAGCTGAAGAATATCGATCGTCCGACAATGATGAGCGTTCTGGAGGATGTTTTCAGGGGTATGCTTGCCAAAAAGTACGGATCAGCAGATAATTTCGACATTATTGTCAATATCGATAAAGGCGATTTTGAAATATGGCGTAACAGGACTGTTGTTGAAGATGACCAGCTTACTGATCCCATAACCCAGATACCGCTTTCAGAAGCCAAGAAGATTGATGATGATTATGAAGTCGGTGAAGAGGTTTCGGATGAGGTTAAGTTCATAGATTTCGGAAGAAGGGCTATTTTGTCGCTTAGACAAAATCTTACAGCTCGTATTCTCGATCTTGAAAAGAACAATATCTACATGAAGTACAAGGACCGCATCGGCGAGATTGTTACCGGGGAGGTTTACCAGGTCTGGAAGAGAGAGATACTTGTACTTGACGATGACGGGAATGAGCTTATTATCCCCAAAAGCGATCAGATACCTTCGGATCATTTCAGGAAAGGCGACTCAATAAGAGCTGTTGTCATTAAAGTTGAAATGAGGAATAACACTCCGTTCATTATTCTCAGCCGTACTTCACCTGTTTTCCTTGAAAGGCTCTTCGAGCTTGAAGTACCGGAGATATTTGACGGACTTATTACCATCAAGAAGATAGTCAGGGTTCCGGGAGAACGCGCCAAGGTAGCCGTAGAATCGTATGATGAAAGGATTGACCCGGTAGGAGCCTGCGTGGGCATGAAAGGATCAAGGATACACGGCATTGTAAGAGAACTCCGTAATGAGAATATTGATGTGATCAATTTTACCGCTAATAATCAGCTTTTTATCCAGAGGGCTCTCAGTCCGGCAAAAATTACATCGATTAAGCTCATTGAAGAGGCAAAAAGAGCAGAGATCTATCTTAAACCAACCGAGGTATCCCTGGCTATAGGAAAAGGCGGTCTGAATATAAAGCTCGCAAGTCAGCTGACCGGTTATGAGATAGATGTCTACAGGGAGCCGGGAGGCGAGGATGAGGAAGATGTCAAACTCGAGGAATTCAGTGACGAAATTGAAGAATGGATCATTGATGAGCTTAAAGCTATCGGCTGTGACACTGCCAGAAGCGTTCTCAACCTTTCAGTAAGCGATCTGGTAAAGAGAACCGATCTTGAGGAGGAAACCGTGAAGGAAGTGGTAAACATCCTTAAAGCTGAATTTGAATGATAATCTGACATTCTTAATTTTGAAGTCAATATAAAGACAGGGCTATTTATGACAGAGGATGTAAAGGCGACACGGTTAAGTAAAGCTGCCAGGGAGTTTAATGTAGGGATTTCCACCATGGTTGAATTCCTGCATAAAAAGGGTATTGATATTGATCCAAATCCCAACACCAAGCTCCCTCATGAAGCATATCTCCTGCTGGTGAAAGAATACAGCTCGGATATCAGCGTCAAGAAAGAATCTGAAAAGCTCATTCTTAAAGACCTGCACAGAAAGAAAGAAACTGTTTCGATAGATGATGTTCCCGAGAAAGTCCAGACAGAAGACGCTGAACGTGAAGAGGAGATGCTTGTCATAGATTCTTCAGGACTGAAGAAGGGTGTTGATATCAAAACAGAGATTAAGAAGCCTGATAAAAAGTTTGTCGGAAAGATTGACCTTGAAAAAACCATCAAAACCGAAAAACCGGGACCTTCAAAACCTGAAACACAGAAGATTGCAAAAACAGCTGAAACTGAAAAAGCTGAAAAGAAAAAAACAGCGGCGGGAAAAACTGTTGCCGCAGAAGACAAAAAGAGCAAAACCGTTTCAGAAGCCAAAGGAGAAACTGAACCTGATACTATAACCAAAGAGGCCAGGCCGGCAAAGAAAGAGAAACCCGGGGAAAAAGAAGCTGATACTGAAGAAGGCGGGAAGGTCGCTTCGAAAAAAGCAAAGGAGACTATAGAAGAGCCTGTATTACAGGAAGAAATAGATGAGGGAATACCTGAGGCTGATGCTTTCCTGGAACCTGAAGAAGATGTGATTGAGGTTTTCAGACCAGGATACCAGAAAATAACGGGCCCTACAGTCGTCGGGAAAATCAATCTTCCTATCGAAGAGAAGAAAAAGCCTGCTCCTTATCAGCCGGTAAAAGTAAATGGTGATACCGACTTCAGGAGGAAAAAAAGACGGAAGAGGATCACCAAGGAAAAGGACCAGGTTTCAGTTGTCAAATCTGACCTGGTTGAAAAAAAGGAAAAAACCGGCAAGAAAATCCTGAAGAAAAGGCCTGTCAGGGTTGAGGTTGATGAGGAGGAAGTTCAGAAACAGATTAAAGAAACCC
>CAYNGW010000032.1:0-14458 GCA_964396955.1 uncultured Rikenellaceae bacterium
ATACAATAGATGATGCAGCAGGCGAGGCATTTGACAAATGCGGCAAACTGATGGGATTTCAATATCCCGCAGGACCTGAAATTGACAAGCTTGCATCAGCCGGCAACAGGAAAGCTTTCATTTTTCCAAAACCTTCAGTAAAAGGGCTCGATTTCAGCTTCAGCGGCCTGAAGACCAGTTTCCTTTATTTTCTCAGGGACAGGCTGAAGGAGGATCCGGATTTCATTGAGAAGAACAAGGCAGACCTTTGTGCTTCACTCCAGCATACAATCGTAAGCATTCTTACCGGGAAGCTGGTGAAAGCATCTGCAGAAACCGGAATAAAGCAGATTGGCATTGCAGGCGGTGTATCTGCAAATTCAGGTCTGAGAGATTCTGTCAGGGCAGAAGCTCAGAAAAGAAAATGGGATCTCTTCATCCCCCGGATCGATTATACAACTGATAACGCCGCAATGATTGGAATTACTGGCTATTATAAATATCTTAGAGGTGAATTTACCGGTCAGGATGTAACGCCGCTGGCGAGATTCTGATCTGATCTGTCGTTTCTTGTAGTTGGTGCAGGTGCTATTATTTGACAGGTTTTGATTGAAGATTTGCTAATTTTAATTAAATTAGGAACAAATATTTTTGGATGCAGGAACTGAGAATTACACCAGGCAAGAATTCACCTGAGATCATATTCAGCCCTGACGGGAGGCTTAAGATCAGCGGACGCTCAATTCATGAGAACGTAGCTGAATTCTTTGCTCCTGTTGATAAATGGATTACCTCCTATATTGAGAATCCATCCGAGATGACCTGTGTTGATATGTGCCTGGAGTATTTCAACAGTGCAAGCGCCAAGGTATTCATTCATCTCCTGGAAAAATTAAAACATGTCACCTTAAAGAACGGAAAATATGTCTTCAACTGGTACTATGAGGATGGAGATGAAGATATTCTTGAACGGGGAGAATATTTTTCCGTGGTTCTGGCCGTGCCCTTTAACTTTATCAAGATCGGCTCATCTTCCTGAAGACATGAAAAAAGTACACCTGTAAGAGCGCCTGTCAGTGCTATAATGCCCCCCAGTGCCCATACAAGCAGTATCAATGCTGAAGATGGTAATAATCCCGCAATCCGTGACGGTGTGACAAAGATCCCCGAACCTATGCAGGAGCCTATGGCTACCATTATCAGCCCGTACAGGGTGAGCTCTTTTGCCAGTTTCGTCATAAATTACTTGTTGGAGAATTTAAAGGATCAGTATGCAAGGATCTGACTTCTTTCTCTTCCGGAGCCTTTTATCCAGATCTTGTTCCTGTAGACCTCAACAAGGGAATAGGCTCCGGCCATTTCACTCTCGACCATTCCTTTCAATGTAACGAAATGTATCATATTGAAATTGCCGTAATTGCCGGCATGATTATGTCCGCTGAACCAGGCAATTATATTGTTATGCTTTTCAAGAACAGTAAGCACTTCCCTGTAGTTGAGCAAATTATGGGCATTTTCGGGCCAGGCGGGAAAATGACAGACAATGAAGACTTTTTCGTTTTTTGCAGCAGCTTCGCCAAGCTGGGCTTCCAGCCATTTGAACTGTTTAAGGCTGATCCCTCCGTTCCAGTCAATTGCATTTGTCATGCCTTCGGTTTTAAGAGAGGCAATATATTCTTCAGCTTTTTTTATTGATGTTTTGCTTCCTGATGCATATGTACTCACCTCATTCCCGTTCAGGACAATGAACCTGAAATTCCCGTGCATGAATGAATAATAGCCTGTCTTGTCCGGCAAGGGCACCGGGAGACGCTTTTTATACCTCGTTTCAACTGAATAATCATGATTTCCAAGGCAGTGCCAGGTTTTCAGCCCGGAGGAATCTATTATATCCAGAACTGGCTCAAATGAAGAAATATCCTGATTGATAAGGTCTCCGAGATTGATCAGAAATTCAGCTGAATCGGCTCTCAGGGAATTCACTGCATCCCGTAATCTGGGAAGGGACTTTTTATAGAATCTTGAACCTTCCGGTTCACAGTTGCAGTACTGGACATCGGCTATTATCCCGAATGAGAACAGAGGTTTCTGGCTTTGATCCGCAGGTTTGCGATCTCCGGATTTTTCAGACTGAGACATGGTGAGGGGTATTAAGGCAGCAAAAAATGAAGCTATCAGAAGGTTCATCATATATTAATATTAGCATTTTAAAGATAAGTATAAATATTTAACCGCATGTACCCCTAAATTCCGCTCAGCGGAACTTGCAAGTATACAGGTAGTTATATAGCCCCCCTGGGGGGTTGGGGGTAATTTATTCAGCCTGAGGATCGGTTACCCGGCCCATGAAGATAATGGAATTGGTTGTGGTCTCCCTTATGATATAGAGGAATGCATGATCGGCATTGAAAATCAATGGCTGCAACGGCATTGAAGTAAGTCCGATGTCAACCACCGTGGCAGCGGCAGCTTCTGTACCTTCTTCATTGGTCTCTATAAATGCCTGGTGTGTAACATCATTGATGAGCAGCGGGGGATAGTCAGTTATATTTGTAAAATCGGCTCCCTCCGTGAAGGCAATACCCATACCCATATCTGACAGTATATCCTTTAATTTCTTCTTGAAACCATATTTAAATCGTGGAATCGACACATCAGTTTCCCTTGTTGTCATGTTTGTTACCCATCCCGGGAATGCAGCATCAGTTATCGATGGCAGAAGTGCATCAACGCCATCCTGTCCATCAGGGAGGATGATATCCATAACAAAATTTCCCTGTCCGTACGGAAATTCAGCCAGCATAAATCCGTCACCATCAAATACTTTGAAATCATCGGTTTGCTTCATCATCGGAACTTCAACGGATGTCCCTCCTTGTTTATAGAAAGGCTCCTGTTCAGTATTGTCCTCATCGAACTGCAATTTCCATTTTCCCTTGAAATAGATTGCATTAATGATAAGCATTACGGTATTGTCCTCCAGCTTGTCAATCATCTCTTTGATCAGGCCGTTGGTATTATCCTCAATCCATTCATTTATCCTGTCAGGCGCAGTCGGATCTGTGATGCTGAATTCTTTTGATTCAGCATCATAATAATCTTCAAGTATATCTATGAAAGTTTGTTTGGGTGTTATCCTGTCCTCAGTCCACACGGAATTGGCGATCGTCATCAGCACTCGCTTATCTACTGTAAGCAGCGCTTCCGTAAGATCCTTGTATGAACTGTTGATTTCTTCGGGAGTGATCCCGCTCATCCTCAGGGCTGTCAGCATTGCATCGCGTGTTGTTCCGTCTGCTCCGTTAAGAGTCATTGAAAGAGCACATGAAATGCTCAGAGGCGAAATAATTATATTTTCCTCCTTATCTGCATTTTCCATTACTTCCCTGAAAATATCAAAAGCAAATGAATTCTCCGATTCAATCAGGGCAATCTGGTTTGTCGTAAGGTCGATTTCGACAGGTTCTTCAGGTAACAATTCATCCGGGTCTTTGGCACACTTCATAAAGAAAAGAGGGATGAATGAAAGAACCAATACAGCTTTTATCATATTGTTTTTCATATACTTATCATTTAAAGACTAATGATATTGAATTGAAAAGGAGAATAATATCACCGGTCCGGGTTACTCCCTTCACAGTCCAAAAACTATGCCACGTTGCTGTGTTTTTTCTTATGTTTTTTGGAAGTCTCTATATAAGCTTTCAGATAAATCAGGGATACCACAACAAATCCCATTCCGACTGTAAGCAGCATAAGAAAAACAAATACTGATGGTTGTTCAAAATCCGGAAGAGGATGTGCCAGCCTGTAGATATATCCGGCGATAGTATATATGACTATCATAATAGATAACAGCAGACCGAAAATGATTGTGGTGCCGTCAAGTATCCTGGTGGTTCTGTAGAATTTTGTCTTTTTAAACCGGATGTACGAAGCCCTGGCATAAGCCCGGGCGCGTTGTTGTGACCTGTCCTGCCTGTATTTTCTCCAGTCATCCATTGCCTGCCGGTAAGCCTCATCATTAGACGTGATCCTTTCATGATTGGCAATAAGGAATTCATAGGCTTCAGTAGCGATTATAAATTTATCCCTGGCATCGGGAGCCGGATTTATATCAGGGTGGTAAAGGCGGGCTTTCTGCCTGTAGGCTTTTTTAATATCGTTAACCGATGAATTAAGAGGTATGCCCAGGATCTGATAATAGTCCGATAATGTCATTTATTCCGGAAGTCGGTGTAATGACAAAAGTAGTGATTTATTTCACTATCCCGGTAAAACCCATGAAGGCAAGGGCAAGTATTCCGGCGATGACCAGCGAAACCGGGACGCCTTTCATTCCTTTGGGAACGTTTACAAGTTCAAGCTGTTCCCTTATCCCTGCAAGAATGATCAGAGCAAGTCCAAATCCGATAGCGGTTGAAGCTCCATAGACAACTCCTTCCAGAAGGTTATAATCTTTCTTAATGACAAGGATAGCAACACCAAGAACAGCACAGTTGGTTGTTATCAATGGCAGAAAAATCCCAAGGGCCTGGTAGAGTGGCTGGCTGATCTTCTTCAGGATGATTTCTACAGTTTGTACTAATGCAGCAATGACAAGAATAAAGACTATTGTCTGCATGAATTCGATACCGAGTTTGTCAAGGACAAATATCTGGATGAGATATGTGGCCACCGTGGCAAGGACAATAACGAAAGTGACAGCGCCAGCCATGCCCAGAGCGGTATTTACTTTATTAGAAACGCCGAGAAAAGGGCAGATCCCAAGAAACTGGGCCAGCACCACATTATTGATTAAGACAGCGGATATTATTATTAAAATGTATTCCATATCAAATACTTTTTAAGTTTTTCTTAACCGGTTGACCAGTGCGATAAGATATCCAAGACCCCAGAATGCGCCGGGTGCAAGGATAAATACCAGGATTCCGTCACCGGGAATGAATTTATATCCAAATATTGTTCCGCTTCCCACAATTTCGCGGAAAGTGCCAAGAATTCCCAGTGCCATTGTAAATCCCAGTCCCATGCCCAGGCCGTCAATGAGTGATGATAAGACCGAATTTTTACTTGCATAAGCCTCAGCCCGGCCAAGAATAATACAGTTGACGACTATGAGAGGGATAAATATTCCGAGAGTTTCATAAAGAGCAGGTACGAAAGCTTGCATCAGTAGGTCAACTACCGTGACAAACGATGCAATTACAACAACAAATGCCGGAATTCTGACCTTATCGGGGATAACATTCGCCAGAAGCGAGATTACAACATTTGATCCGATCAGGACAAATGTGGTAGCTATTCCCATTCCCATGCCATTCAAAGCTGAAGAACTTGTCGCAAGGGTAGGGCATGTCCCCAGTACCAGCACCAGGATCGGATTTTCCTTAAAGAAACCCTTTGTAAAGTTCTGTGATTGATTCATTTCAGGCCTCCTTTCTGAAGTGTGTTGTATGCGCGCTGAACAGCATCGCAGAATGCCCTGGAACTGATTGTTGCAGCAGTAATTGCATCAACAGGTCCCCCGTCTTTTTTTACTTTAAGAATGAAGTCAGCAGGATTCTCATTATTAAACTGATCTTTGAACTCAGGTTCTGTCATCTTAGTGCCCAGGCCGGGTGTCTCTTTCTGTTCCAGGACACTGATATTAATGATTGTTCCATCAGGAGTGAAGCCTGCCATCAGGCTGATATTACCGCTGAAACCGCTTTTTGAATATGTGCTCACTGCATAGCCGACTACCTCACCATCCTTCTTTGCCGGGAAGATGTCAAGACTGTCACCTTCTCCCGTCGGCAAACGGTACATTTCATCGTTCGGGTTATTGGTAAATTCAGGAACGACCTGCCTGATGGCGTCCATCTTTTTATTCAGAACTGACACCGCAATGGGTTCTTTAGTCAGTTCATATACAAAACCAAGACATGCTGAAGCTCCCAGGGAAATTAGTGTCAGGGACAGCACCATATTTTTAAACGTAGATTCGGTCTTAGCCATTTTTCACCTCCTCACCAAATCTTTTAGGTTTTATGTATGCATTCATGAGCGGTACAAAAGCATTCATTATAAGTATCGCAAAGGAAACTCCCTCAGGATAAGCACCCCAGACTCTGATAATTACAGTCAATATTCCAATACCGCATCCGTAAATGATCATCGATTTGGGATTCATCGGTGAGGTGACATAATCTGTTGCCATGTAGATAGCTCCGAGAAGAACTCCGCCTGCAAGCACATGAAACATGGGATCTGCATTCTTCTCCGGATTAATCAGCCAGAGGATAGTTGTAAAGATCACTATGCTTCCTAAAACGGATACCGGAATATGCCATGTAATAATCTTTTTGAAAAGAAGCCAGACAAATCCGATAAGCAGGGCTATGGCAGCAACTTCTCCCAGTGAACCGCCTATGTTGCCTAGAAACATTTGTGCCGGTGTTGGTATCTGTGTTACCAGCTGAGATATTGACTCTCCGTTTTTAAGCCCTTCCTTGATTATTGCCAGGGGTGTAGCCCCTGTGACGGCATCGGTATAACCTGTGCTGAATCCTGCCGGGACCGGCCAGCTTGTCATCTGAACGGGAAATGATACAAGCATGAATACACGTCCTACCAGTGCCGGGTTGAAAGGATTGTTACCAAGACCTCCGAATGTCATTTTTGCAACCGCGATAGCTACAAAACTGCCTATAACCACGATATGTACCGGGATATTGGAAGGCAGGTTAAAAGCAAGGAGCAGACCAGTGACCAGCGCTGATCCGTCAGTAATGGTTATCGGTTTTCTGAAAATGAATCTCTGGATAAGATATTCAAACGTAAGGCAGGAGATGACTGATGTTGCTGTTACAATAATTGCGCCCCAGCCGAAATAGAAAATCGATGTAAAGAGAGCGGGCAGGAGCGCAACAACAACTCCGAACATCAGTTTCCTTGTCGTCTCTTTCCCGTGAGCGTGGGGTGAAGGTGAAACATTAAATAAATTGCCCATTTATTGTTTTATAGAATTGTTATTTAACAACCCGTTCACGGGCCATTTTGATTACAGTCGACTTCCCGAGCCTTATATAATCAAGCAGTGGCCTTCCTGCAGGACATGTATAGCTGCATGAGCCGCATTCCATACAGTCAGTGATCCTCTCTTTTTCGGCTCTTTCAAATAATCCTTTTTCGGAAAGCGTCATCAGCAGGTAAGGTTCAAGGTTTAAAGCGCATGCCTGCGTGCATTTAGCGCACCTGATGCAGGGCATTGATTCCATCCGCACAGATTCGCCTGCGGGGAATAAAATGATACCCGAAGTTCCTTTTACTACCGGGACATCAGTGCTGCTGACAGCTTTGCCCATCATGGGTCCGCCCGATACTATTTTACCTGTATCCTCAGGCATTCCTCCGGCGGCTGCGATGAGGTCCTTTACCGGCGTTCCGATCCTTACAAAATAATTACCCGGCTTTGAAAGTGATTTTCCTGTTATCGTTACAACTCTTTCAAACAGGGGCTTATTCTTCTGAACAGCTTCATAAACTGCAAAAGCGGTACCGACATTATGAACCACAGTGTTGACATCAAGCGGAAGACGGCCTGACGGGACTTCCCTGTTAATGAGAGCTTTAATGAGCTGTTTTTCAGCCCCCTGCGGATATTTGACCTTCAGCGAATATACCGTTATACCCTCAAAAGCCGTGGCAAGTTTTGTCATGTGATCAATTGCATCGGGCTTGTTGTTTTCAATTCCGATCATTGCCCTGCTGACCTTAAGTGCTCTCATCAGGATTGATATGCCTATCAGGATCTCTTCACCTCTTTCCAGCATAAGACGGTGATCGGATGTAAGGTACGGTTCACATTCCACGCCGTTTATGATAAGTACATCACATCTTTTCCCGGCTGGAACAGTCAGCTTGACATGTGACGGGAATGTTGCACCTCCAAGTCCGACAATCCCCGATTCAAGACATTTCTTAATTATCTCTTCAGAAGAGAGTTTAATATCTGTAAGAATTTCACTGCTCCTGTCAATTGTATCAATCCATTCATCTCCTTCAGTATTTATGAATACAGCTGTCTGCTTATATCCGGAAGTATCGATTACCGAATCTATTTTAACCACTTTGCCTGATACTGAAGAATGGATATTTGATGAGACAAATCCTTTGTTCTGAGCGATCACCTGTCCTGTCTTCACCTTATCGTCCTTATTTACGATTACTGAAGCAGGAGCACCGATATGCTGGGAAACAGGTATTGTAACACTTACCGGAAGGGGAAGATACTGAATTTCGCTGCCAGAAGTTAACTTATTCTCGGGTGGATGCACACCTCCAATGGGAAAAGTCTTCATTCGGTTTATACTGTTTTGGTTTCAACCTGTTCTTCAACTTTGGGTTTTCTGGGTGGAAAATTGAACTCCAGTATCGACCCGGTAGGGCACTCTGTAACGCACTTCCTGCAGAATGTACATTTAAATGCATCAATATATGCCAGGTTGTTTTCAATGGTGATCGCACCGAATTCACATACATTGAAACATTTACTGCAGGCAATACATGCAACCCTGCATGCCCTTCTGGCTGGTCCTCCCTTATCGCAGTTTGAGCAGGCTACATATAGTTTACGGTTTTTTTTGGCCTTTTTCCGGAGCTCAATAAGATTCCTGGGACATGCCTTTACACAGGCTCCGCAAGCAACACATTTATCATCTTTGATAACCGGCAATCCGGTTGCTGAATCCATGTATATTGCATCAAACAAACAGACTCTGACGCAATCTCCGTAACTCAGACAGCCATAGCTGCAATCTGTTTCTCCCAGGTACAGGCTATGTGCCATGCGGCAATCAGGAACACCATTATATTTTGAAGTATAAGGTCGGAATTCGGGTGAACCGTTGCATTTGAGAACAGCAACAAGTGGTTCAACTGCAATAGCTTCTTTACCGAGGATATTTGCAACCTCTCCCATGACTGCAGCACCGCCGACAGGACAATTCAAACCCTCAAAAGTCTCTGCCCTGACAAGCGCCTCAGCAAAATTGCGGCATCCTGCAAAACCACACCCGCCACAATTTGCGGCAGGAAGAGCAGCCTGTACTTCATCAATCCTGGGATCTTCAAAAATTTTGAATTTCTGTGCGATAAAATACAGAACTACTGCAAACAGGAGGGCAAGCAGGCTGAGAGTCAATATCGTTATTGGAATCGTGAGACTCATTTATCAGGCTTTAATAGTGAATGTAAATTTCTTGTTTATCCGGTCTCTGAAAAAATAGAGAGTCAGGTAGTAAGGAATCAACATTGCCAGAGCTCCAAGACCTGCTGTCAGTTCCGTAGCCGAAAGCGATTCAAGGATTACCACCATTACAATAACAATGATCAGCGGGAGGACATAACCAAAAAAAACAGCTGAATATCCTGATGATTGCTTCATCAGGATTGTCACACTATCTCCTGGCATTACCTTGTAAATACCGGGTATTTCAACGGTTTTTTCTTCCATGCCCGATAATGAGCAGAACCCTTCGGCATGGCATCCCGGGCAGCCTGATGAGGCGGTTATGCTTACCGTAACAGATTTATTATCTGATATCTTTACAATACCTTCGTGTTCGATGATCCCAAAATTATCTGACATTGTTACCAGTACTCCTGAATTTAAACATGCAAAATTAATATTACTGCATGAAACAGATAATGTTTTTTGTCAGCATTTCCGATGCCTTTATTATTTAGTACGATTATAAATAAATCTTTTCAGCTTATATTGCTCCACGACTGGCGTTTGCTGAATAAACGTTTCAGTCCGGCCCTGAGGATGATGTTCTGATCGTTTTCAAGAAGAGGATCCCTGGCAAGAATGTCTTCAGCAATGTTCCTCACATATTCGATCAGTTGTCCGTCTTTTGCCAGATCTGCAATTTTAAGGTCAAAGGGTATCCCGCTTTGCATTGTTCCTTCAATATCGCCCGGGCCTCTGAGCTGCAGATCTGTTTCCGCGATCTCGAAACCATCATTGGTCCTTACCATGACCTCTATTCTTTTTGCAGCCTCTTTTGAAAGTTTCCCTGAGCTCATCAGTAAGCAAAATGACTGATCGGCACCCCTGCCCACACGTCCTCTCAGTTGGTGGAGCTGTGAAAGCCCGAACCGTTCAGCGCTTTCTATCACCATCACGCTGGCATTCGGAATATCAACTCCTACCTCAATAACCGTTGTCGCAATAAGAATATGAGCATGACCATTCCTGAATAAGCTCATTGATTCTTCCTTTATTGGCGGTGTCATTTTCCCATGCACTACGCTTATGCAATATTTTGGCGGGGGAAATTCCCTTGATATTGTATCCCATCCGTCTTCAAGATCCTTGTAATCCATTTTCTCGGATTCCTGGATCAGCGGGTATACAATATAGATCTGGCGTCCTTCAGAGATCTGGCTTCGTAAAAAGCCGAATACCTTATTTCTTTCAGAATCAAAATAATGCATGGTTTTTATTGGTATCCTTCCCGGAGGAAGCTCATCAATCACCGAAACATCAAGGTCACCGTAAAGGGTCATTGCAAGTGTTCTTGGTATGGGCGTAGCGGTCATGACCAGGATATGCGGCGGATTGAGACTTTTTCCCCATAGCCTTGCTCTCTGCTCCACTCCGAACCTGTGCTGTTCATCAATAATTACCAGTCCCAGGTTGCCGAACCTGACATTTTCCTCGATAAGGGCATGTGTGCCAATGAGTATATTCAGGGATTTGTCGAGCAGGGAATCGCTGATATCCTTCCGCAATGATCTCTTTGATGATCCAGTCAGAAGCCTGACCTTGACGTTGATGCCTTCAAGCATTTTTGTAATAGTATCATAATGCTGGCTGGCAAGGATCTCTGTTGGCGCCATTATGCATGCCTGGTACCCGTTATCTATTGCTATCAGCATGCTCATAAGCGCGACAAGCGTTTTTCCGCTGCCAACATCACCCTGGAGAAGCCGGTTCATCTGTCTTCCCGAACCGAGGTCCTTCCTGATCTCCTTTACAACCCTTTTCTGTGCCTCAGTAAGGGAAAAAGGAAGATTGTTGAAATAAAAATTATTGAAATTTTCACCTACGCTGGAGAAGACAAATCCCTTGAACTTATGGGAACGGTTGTTCTTAAATCTCAGGAGATTGAGCTGAATATAGAAAAGCTCTTCAAACTTCAGGCGGTACCTGGCTTTTTCAAGCTCCTGTGGATCAGAGGGGAAATGAATTTTCTGCAGAGCCTGGTGAAGCTCTGTAAGCTTATACTTTGTGGTAATGCCGGCCGGCAGAGTTTCCGGCAGTTTGAATGTGATCTGCCTGAGAAGGGTGCCGATGAGCTTGCTTAAGGCTTTTGATGTGAGAAAATGGTTCTTGAGATTCTCGGTTGTACTGTACTGAGCCTGAAGGGCTGAACTCATTCTTTCCGCGACCTTGCTGGAAGCCTCAATTTCGGGATGGATAATATTGATCATCCCGTTGAAGACGGTGGGTTTCCCAAAGACAATATATTCCACGCCAGGGGTGTAGCTTCCGGTTATCCATTTGCCGCCTTTAAACCAGACAAGCTTAATTGTCCCCGTATCATCCTGAAAATCAGCAACAAGTCTTTTACCAGCCCTGTGTCCTTCCGTAAAATATCCCTTTATGACTCCTTTCACCTGGACGAACGGCAGGTCAGGATCGAGTTCCTCTATTTTGTAGAACTTTGTCCTGTCGATGTATTTATATGGAAAACAATAGAGAAGATCATGATAGGTGAATATATCCAACTCTTTATTAAGCAGTTCAGCCCTTTTAGGACCGACTCCCGTAAGATACTTGATATCGGTTTCGAAAAAATCCTGCATCAAATGTCCTTGTCCGATTGTTTAGATGCTAAACTATTTTAGTGCAAAAAAGATGACCGAAAATACGTATTTTTGGAGACCTTACCTAAATATATTTTCATCACCGGGATGAATTTCTTCTGGATTAAATATCTGAGGTATCTTTTGTTTGCACGGCACCGCGGGGGACATGGCATCCACAGTCCTTTTGTTTTTGAACTGGTATCAAGAGTGTTCCGGAATAAAATTGACCCTGATGTTGTCTTAATGATTGAGAATATCAGAAAGAAGAATATTTCCGACAGCAGGATTATTTCAGTTCTTGATCTTGGTGCCGGATCATCAAAAATGAAAAGCAGTATAAGAAAAGTGTCAGATATTGTCAGGTATTCAGCAGTCCCTGAAAAATACGGCATTCTGTTGTCCAGACTGGCAAAGGAGTTCGGCAAACCGGACATTGTTGAGTTTGGCACCTCAGCAGGAATAAGTACTTTGTACATGGCATCTGCCTGCCCGGATTCAATTGTTTATTCTATTGAGGGATGTCCGGCTACTGCTGAATTAGCCAGGGAAAACTTTGATTCAGCCGGGACCGGGAATATAAATCTGCTGACGGGATCTTTTGATGAAATATTACCGGAACTGTTAAAAAAACCGGTCAGGCCGGGACTCGTGTTCATTGACGGAAATCACAGGAAAGGACCTGCGGTAAATTATTTCAGGCAAATGGCGGAAGTCTCAGATAACAGAACCATCATAGTCATTGATGATATTCACTCTTCAGAAGAAATGGAAGAAGCATGGTCAGTTATAAAAAAACATGAAAAGGTGACACTTACAGTAGATATTTTCAGAATGGGATTTGTGTTTTTCAGGGAGGGAGTGAGTCATTTTGATTACGTGATAAGGTATTAACAAATATTAAGACGTTATAATTTCGTAATTAACTAAATTAATCTAATTTCGGACATTCAAATTTTTAAGGAAATGGACAAAGTAATTGAAATACATAATATTGTAAAGAATTACCAGGTTGGGACGGTGATTGTAAGAGCTTTAAGATCGGTCTCCGTTGATATTAACAGGAATGAATATGTTGCGATTATGGGACCATCAGGCTCAGGCAAATCAACACTGATGAACCTCCTTGGCTGTCTTGATACTCCGACCAGCGGATCCTATATTCTCAACGGCACTGATGTCAGCAAGATGGAGGATGATTTCCTTGCTGAGATACGAAACAAGGAGATAGGATTTGTTTTCCAGACTTTTAACCTTCTTCCCAGATATTCAGCACTTGAAAATGTCACTCTGCCGTTGATATATGCAGGCATGCAGAAAGTTGATCGCGAAAAGCAGGCAATTGAAACCCTTAATCAGGTAGGACTTGGTGACAGAATGACCCACAAACCGAATGAACTTTCGGGAGGACAGAAACAGCGAGTTGCAATAGCCAGGGCACTTGTAAACAAACCTTCAATAATCCTTGCTGATGAGCCTACGGGAAACCTTGACAGCAAGACTTCGCTTGATATAATGGGACTTCTTGATGAAATACACAGAAACGGAAATACTGTTATAGTGGTTACTCACGAAGAAGAAATTGCCATGCATGCTGCACGTATAATCAGGCTTTTCGACGGAGAGGTGGCCCAGGACTATCCGAATGAAAAATATAAACCTGCCTGATCATTTTTCTTCAATGAAAACCTATACCCGAACAGGCGATGATGGTACTACCTCATTATCGGGAGGTAAAAGGGTTCCTAAATGTCATATCCGCGTGGAGGCTTACGGCACTGTGGATGAACTGATTTCATGGATCGGACTATTAAGGGATCATCCTGATAATGCAAACCGCAGGAAAATCCTTGCCTACATACAGGATCAGCTGATGAGATGCGCCGCTTCCCTGGCTTCGGAAAAGGCAAAAGCTGAAAGAGGAATATGCCTTCCCGAATCTGAAAGCATTATGATACTTGAGAAGGAGATTAACATAATGGAAGCAGGTCTTAAACCTCTTAAAAGCCTTATCCTTCCGGGCGGAAATATGCTAATATCCTATTGCCATATAACAAGATGTGTCTGCCGCAGGGCAGAAAGGACCGTGATTAAACTGAATGAAACAGAAAAAATTCCGGAAATCATCGTCATATTCCTGAACAGGCTTTCAGATTATTTATTCACGTTAAGCCGGAAGCTTTGCTTGGAGCTTGATATAGAGGAAGTTAAGTGGTCTGTTTAAAACGTCAAAAATCTTTAAAAAAGGCGTTGTTTATTAATAAAAATAATATATATATTTGCAGACTTTGTAAAAAATCTAATTTGATCAGTAAATGTATTGGACACTTGAACTAGCATCAAAACTTGAGGATGCTCCATGGCCTGCAACCAAGGATGAGCTGATTGATTTTGCCATTAGGTCAGGTGCCCCTATGGAAGTTATCGAGAATCTGCAGGAGATTGAGGATGAGGGTGATATATATGAAAGTATTGAAGATATATGGCCCGATTATCCCAGCAAGGACGACTTCTTCTTCAATGAAGATGAATATTAGTAAGGGGCTGGTGCCCCTTTTTTATTTGCCCCTAAATTCCCTCAACGGGGCTTATCATTTAATATTTTTTAGCCCCCCTTCAG
>CAYNGW010000033.1:0-14406 GCA_964396955.1 uncultured Rikenellaceae bacterium
AGCAGTCTATAATGCGGTTGCCCTCGAAGAGATTGCACGCATGGCTTTTTATACTATCCTGCTCGGGAAGGATGATCCTGTTGATAAATTCCTGCTTGATAAACATTTCAGAAGGAAACACGGGAAAGATTCCTATTATGGACAGGGTAAAAAATAACAAATCATAAATGCAGTTATGGCAAAGAAATATGTGATCGGAATCGATTATGGGACCGATTCGGTCCGCTCTGTTGTGGTTGATACAGACAATGGCAAAATCACAGGGACATCAGTATTTGAATACCCGCGGTGGAAGAAAGGCCTCTATTGTGATCCTGCCCTGAACCAGTTCCGGCAGCATCCGCTGGATTATATCGAAGGACTTGAACAATCAGTAAAGGGTTCACTCAATGGTTTAAGCAGGGAAGTCATTGATAATATTGCAGGTATAACGATAGATACAACCGGATCAACACCCGTGGCTGTTGATAAAGAAGGTATGCCATTATCACTGAAGCCCGGATTTGAGGAAGATCCGGATGCCATGTTCATATTATGGAAAGACCATACTTCCGTTAAGGAGGCTGAGGAGATTAATAATCTGGCAAGATCATGGGGAGGAACTGATTTCACAATGTATGAGGGAGGCATTTATTCATCGGAATGGTTCTGGGCTAAAGTACTGCATACAACGCGCAGGAATAAAGAGGTAAGGGGAAATGCCTTCTCCTGGGTGGAGCATTGCGACTGGATACCTGCCCTGCTTAGCGGCAATACTGATCCCCTGCATATCAAAAGAAGCCGTTGTGCGGCAGGTCATAAGGCAATGTGGCATCCTGATTTCAATGGATTGCCCGATGAAAGATTCCTTATAAAACTTGATCCTTTGCTGGCAGGATTGAGAGAACGACTCTATGAAAAAACATACACATGTGATATCCCTGTCGGCAACCTTACCAGGGAATGGGCCCGAAAACTTTCCCTGCCGGAAAATGTGAAGGTGGGAGCAGGTGCCTTTGATGCACATCTTGGTGCAGTCGGCGGTGAAATAAAGCCCTATCAGCTTATTAAAGTAATGGGAACCTCAACATGCGACATGCTTGTATCACCCATGGAAGAGGTTGACGGTAAGCTTGTTGCAGGCATCTGTGGCCAGGTCGACGGATCAATCATCCCGGGAATGCTTGGGCTTGAGGCGGGACAATCTGCATTTGGGGATGTTTATGCATGGTTTGGCAGGCTTCTTATGTGGCCGGTAGGTGAAATAATAAGCAAAATGGAGGGGCTTGATAAAAAGACAAGCGAAAGGATCTCAACTGAAACATCTGACAGGATAATAGGTGAGCTTAGCCGACAGGCAGAAAAAATCTCTGATGAGGGAACAGCAATTATTGCCCTTGACTGGCTTAATGGCAGACGGACACCCGATGCCAACCAGGCATTGAAGGGCACCATTGCAGGCTTGTCCCTGGGCTCTGATGCTCCAAGGATCTTTAAAGCCCTGGTCGAAGCTACCGCATTCGGGTCAAGGATGATAAATGAGAGATTCATCTCAGAAGGATTAAGGATAGATGGCGTAATTGCGACCGGAGGAGTCGCCAAAAAGAATCCCTATGTCATGCAGATTGTGGCCGACGTGCTGAATATGCCGATCAAGGTTGCCGCCGCGGAACAGACATGCGCGCTGGGATCTGCTATGGCAGCTTCGGTAGTGGCAGGAATATACAAAGATATTGCCTCAGCCCAGAAGGCCATGGGAGGCGGATTTGAAAAAGAGTATAAACCAGATCCTGCAAGGGCAAAGAATTATGAAAAGCTCTTTCTGAAATACAAAAAGCTGGGCTCGTTCATTGAAACCCAATTAACTTAATCCTTTGTGGCAAAAAAAACCACAAAGGCACCAAGACACAAAGATTCACCAAGAAATACATATTGATTATAAATCTTGTAAAATATTGAGATATGAAAAAATCCCTTGTTGTTTTTGCATTTATTGTTTTCAGTGCAGGATTGACTTTAAATGCTCAGAAAGAAGATACCAAGGCTGTTAACCAGCTGGTTATTGTTGCCAACCATCAGGGTCCGGTGATCAGTAAGGATATTTACGGTCATTTTTCCGAACACCTCGGGACATGCATTTACGGAGGCATCTGGGTAGGAACAGAATCATCAATTCCAAATACCTATGGTATCAGGAATGATGTCCTGTTTGCCCTTCGTGAGATAAAAGTGCCGAATCTCCGATGGCCGGGTGGCTGTTTTGCCGATACCTATCACTGGAAGGATGGCATAGGACCGCAGGTGAAAAGAGCTTCGATCATAAACACTCACTGGGGAGGTGTGACAGAAGATAATTCATTCGGAACGCATGAATTCATGAAGCTTACTGAACTCCTCGGCTGCGATGCATATATCAATGGCAATGTCGGTTCCGGCACAGTTCAGGAGATGGCCGAATGGGTAGAATATCTGACTTCCGGCTCTGAGAGCCCCATGACAAAACTGCGGAAAGAGAACGGTCGTGAAGAGCCATGGAAAGTAAAGTTCTTTGCTATTGGCAATGAGAACTGGGGCTGCGGAGGGAACATGACACCCGAATTTTACGGTGATGTGATGAGGCAATTCTCTACATACCTGAAAGATTTCTCAGGTAACCGTCTGTACCGGGTAGCCTGCGGAGCAAGCGATTTTGATTACCAGTGGACAGAAACACTGATGAAAGAGCCAAAAAACCGCGACATGTTCCAGGGACTATCGTTACATTATTATTCAGTCCCCGGGGGATGGAGCAATAAGAGCAGTGCCACTGTTTTTTCTGAAAATGACTGGTTTGAAACTTTCAGGCTCAATTATGAGATGGACAGGATAATCAAAGGCCACAAAGCTATTATGGACAGGTATGATCCAGGAAATACAAAGGGACTGGTCATCGATGAATGGGGCAACTGGTTCCAGGTTGAACCTGGTACAAATCCGGGATTTCTCTACCAGCAGAATACTCTCAGGGATGCAATAACAGCTGCCATTCACCTTAATATCTTCAACCAGCATGCCGACAGGGTAAAAGTCGCTAACCTTGCCCAGATCGTGAATGTACTTCAGTCAGTGATACTTACAAAGGATGACAAGATGGTACTGACACCAACTTATCATGTGTTCAGGATGTTCAGGGTTCACCAGGAAGCCCGGCTTCTGACGACAGATCTCCGCTGTGAGGATTATGTTGTCGGCGAGAAGAAAATACCTGCTGTTTCAGCTTCAGCATCAGTGGATAAAGAGGGCAAAATACATCTTTCACTAGCAAACCTGAATCCGAATAAGGAAATTATTATGACATGCCCTGTTATTGGAGATAGCTATAAAACTGTAACAGGAGAGGTTCTGACAGCAAATGAAATGGCTGCATTCAACAGTTTCGAAAAACCCGAAACTGTTAAACCTGCCGCATTCAATAGTTTTAAAATGAAGGATGGAGTGCTGAATGTGACAATGCCGCCAAAGTCGGTGGTTGTACTGGAGTTAAAGAAATAACCTCTCCCCCTAAATCCCCCTCCCCCAGGAGGGAGGAGGACGAGAGGGGGTGAGGTAAAAAAAACAAGCGGAGGGAGAGGGGGTGAGGCAGAAAACCAAAAAGTATTGTTATGAAAAAATCGCACAGTCTCTTAATATTGATTTTATCAGGAACCCTTGTTTATTCAGGGTGCTCAAAAAGCACCTCTTCCGGAGATTACCCCATTCAGCCGGTGCCCTTTACATCGGTAAAGCTTAATGATAATTTCTGGGCTCCCAGGATCAAAAAGAATGCATCAGTCACCATTCCTATTGCATTTTCATACTGTGAATCAACCGGCAGGGTAAAAAACTTTGAGATTGCAGCCGGTCTTGATACCGGAAGATTCCTGACAATATATCCTTTTGATGATTCCGATGTATTTAAAATAATTGAAGGTGCTGCATACTCGCTTCAGACATATCCTGATCCTGAACTGGATGCATATCTCGATACCCTCATATATAAAATAGGTATGGCACAGGAGGATGACGGATACCTGTACACAAACCGGACAATAGCAGAGATGCACGGAGGTAAGGGACTTCATGAATGGGCAAGCCCGAACAGATGGGAGCTTGACTCCATACTCAGTCATGAGCTCTATAACCTCGGGCATCTTTACGAAGCCGCAGTTGCACATTACCAGGCGACAGGGAAAAAAACGCTCCTCGATATAGCTTTAAAATCAGCCGATCTTGTTGACAGGGATTTCGGATGGGACAGGGTGAAAGTTTATCCGGGACACCAGGTTATTGAAATGGGCCTGGTAAAACTTTACAGGGCAACGGGTGAAAAAAAATACCTTGATTTAGCCAAATTCTTTCTCGATATCAGGGGCCCCAGGGGAGACCCGTATAATCAGGCTCACATTAAGCCTGTTGATCAATCTGAAGCTGTAGGTCATTCTGTAAGAGCTACTTACATGTATTCGGGGATGGCCGACATAGCTGCCATAGAAAAGGATGAAGCATACCTGAATGCCATAACCAGGATATGGGAAGATATTGTACTCCGCAAGATGTATATCACTGGCGGTATAGGTGCCACAGGGGGTAACGAGGGTTTTGCTGAGCCATATGTTTTGCCGAATATGACAGCTTACTGTGAAACATGCGCATCAATAGGCGATATATTTACCAATCACCGGCTTTTCCTACTGCATGGAGAATCAAAATATATTGATATCCTTGAAAAGACACTCTATAATTCGATGCTTTCGGGTGTTTCGCTTTCGGGTGACAGGTTCTTTTACCCCAATCCTCTTGAATCGAATGGTCAGCATGAGCGCAGTGCATGGTTCGGTTGCGCCTGCTGTCCGTCAAACATAGCGCGGTTTGTTCCTGCAATACCGGGATACATCTATGCAGTTACAAATAAGGATCTGTATGTAAACCTTTTCATTTCGGGCGATGCAGATATCGAATTTGGAAAGAATAAAGTCAGAATCACTCAGAAAGCCAATTTCCCATGGGACGGCAAAGTGGAGCTTTCGGTATTTCCTGAAACAGGGAAAAAATTCTCTCTGAAAATCCGTATCCCCGGATGGGCGCTTAATGAAGCGATACCCGGAAACCTTTACAGGTTCTATGATCAGAATGATAAGTCGTACAGTATTTCACTTAACGGTGAGACAATTGAGGCGGAATTTGAAAACGGATATGCAGAAATTAAACGGAAATGGGAAAAAGGAGACCGTATCAATATAGATCTTCCCATGCCGGTACGCAAAGTAATCGCAGATGAGCGGATAAAAGAGGATGCCGGGAAAATGGCAATACAGAGAGGCCCGGTTATCTATTGTGCCGAATGGCCGGATAACAATACCGGGAATGTCAGAAATCTTGTGATTGAAAAAGAAACACCTGTTAAATCGGAATTTATTCCCTCGCTTCTGGAAGGTACACAGGTTATAAGAACAACAGGTTTCCAGACGAAGAGGAGGCTGGACGGAACAATTGAGAAAGTCTCTGATGAGCCCGTAACACTCATTCCATATGCTTTGTGGAATAACCGTGGTCCGGGTCAGATGATGATCTGGTTCCCTGTTTCAACTGAAAACGCTAATCCTCTTCCTGCACCTACAAGCATGGCGGAGTAAAGTACAGGCAAGCAAAATAACCAGGGCGCTCTCAACCGTTAATGATCAGGGAGATTGTAAATATTTAATATTTTTCATCCTAAAAATGCTATTTTTGAGATATAGTTGAATTACAGATGCCGAAGAAATATTCTATTTATCATCCTGCCACAACCGGCATCGGTATGAACTTGAATGGTGTTATCATTGACTTCTGTGCTGTTCAAGCTGATGGATCTGTGCAGATAAAGGGCCTGAGCAATCCAAACCAGGTAAACGCATATGAATATGGACAGAAAATGTTGAAGGGGATAAAAGAGACCGGTAAATGAAAAAATTATTTTTACTTGCTATTGCCGGACTTCTTTTTACAGGATGCTCTTCCCATGGCTGGGAGAGAACACCCTCAGGAATAATAGTAAACCTGAAAGGAAAAACCGGCCAGGATGCTCGGAAAATAAAACTGGAAGTTATCAGCGAACGGATTATTCACGTAATTGCATCCCCTGTCCCCGGATTCTCCTCAGAAAAAAGCCTGATCGTTGCAGGAAACAGAAACCTCGCTGAGACGGCTTTTACGGTTGAAGGAAACAAGGACAGTGTAACCATTTCCACTTCTGAAATCAATGCCAGAGTCTCAATTGGATCCGGGCAGATAGTATTTTATGACAAGAATTATAAAACAATTCTTATGGAACCGGAAGGAGGAGGTAAATCCTTTAAACCTTTCTCCGTTGAGGGTACAGATGGCTTTTCAATGCAACAGGTTTTTGAATCACCTGAAGATGAGGCATTTTACGGACTTGGTCAGCACCAGTCTGATGAATTTAACTACAAGGGACTGAATGAAGATCTTTTCCAGTATAATACCAAGGTGTCAATACCGTTCGTGGTTTCAAACAAAAAATACGGAATTCTCTGGGATAATTATTCACTGACAAAATTCGGGGATCCGAGGGACTACTCCGAAATAAATCTCTTTAAACTGTATGATGATAATGGAAAGGGGGGAGGACTGACAGCCACTTATTATATTAATTCAGATACGAACAAAATATTCCTGCAGCGTAGAGAGTCAGCAATTGATTATGAAACACTTGCAACAATCAGAAATTTCCCTGCAGATTTTCCATTTTACAGGTCAACCATAACCTGGACTGGCATGATTGAACCAAAGGAGACAGGCCTTTATCAATTTAAGCTTTACTATGCCGGATATATCAGGGTATTCATTGATAATGAACCTGTGGTCGCTGAAAGATGGAGAATTGCCTGGAATCCGAATACATATAAATTCAGGAGGAATATGGAAGCAGGGAAGCAATACTCAATACGTATTGAATGGCAGCCTGACGGAGGTATTTCGTATATAGGGCTCAAAGCACTTAGCCCCCGGCTTCCTTCAGAACAGGGATCCCTGTCATTATTCTCCGAAATGGGCGATCAGATAGATTACTATTTCATCAAGGGAGAGAATATTGACGAAGTGATAAGCGGTTACAGGTCAGTTACAGGAAAAGCTCCGATTATGCCAAAATGGGCCCTGGGTTTCTGGCAGAGCCGTGAACGCTATAAATCACAGACAGAGCTGCTGGATGTGGTAAAGGAGTATCGCAAACGGAATATCCCGCTTGACAATATTGTGCTTGACTGGTCGTACTGGCCGGCAGATTCATGGGGTTCACATGAATTTGATGCAAAATTCTTTCCCGATCCTGACGGAATGGTTGATGAGGTTCACAGGCTGAACGCTAAAATAATGATCTCAGTGTGGCCGAAATTTTATTATACTACAGAACATTTCAGGGAATTTGACAAAAAGGGATGGATGTACCGTCAGGCAGTAAATGACAGCATAAGGGACTGGATCGGAAAGGGTTATATCGGTTCTTTCTATGATGCCTACAGCCCCGGGGCTCGTGATCTCTTCTGGAACCAGATGAGGGAACATATATATACAAAAGGCTTTGACGCATGGTGGATGGATGCCTCAGAACCTGATATACTGTCAAATGCCAGTATTGAATACCGGAAAAAGCTCTCCACACCAACTGCACTCGGTCCTTCCACTAAATATTTCAACACATATGCCCTGGTCAATGCCATGGCAATCTATAACGGCCAGCGCTCCGTCGATCCCGATAAGCGTGTTTTCCTTCTGACGCGTTCAGGATTCGCGGGACTGCAGAGATATTCCACTGCAACATGGAGCGGAGATATCGGTACAAGGTGGGAAGATATGAAGGCACAGATCCCGGCAGGACTGAATTTTGCCATGGCAGGGATACCATACTGGACATTTGATATAGGAGGTTTTTGCGTGGAAAGAAGATATACCAGGGCTCAGGAAGGATCAGAAGACCTGGAAGAATGGAGAGAACTAAATACACGCTGGTTCCAGTTCGGCTCATTCTGCCCGCTGTTCCGCAGTCATGGTCAATATCCTCTTCGTGAAGTATTCAATATATCGCCTGAAGGGCATCCTGCATACAAAAGCATGGTTTATTATGACAGGCTGAGGTATTACCTTATGCCATATACCTATTCACTTGCCGGACTTATTTATTTCAACGATTATACGATCATGCGGGCAATGGTGATGGATTTCGCCAGTGACAGAAATGTGGAAAGCATCAGTGACCAGTACATGTTTGGTCCGTCCCTGCTTGTCGCCCCTGTTTACCGTTACAAGGCACGGTCACGTGAGGTTTATCTTCCTGAAACCTGCGGCTGGTATGATCTGTATACAGGAAAATACTTCAATGGTGGTCAGAAACTTAATGCAGATGCCCCTTATGAACGCATGCCGTTATTTGTTAAAGAAGGCTCAATAATCCCTGTCGGTCCGGAAATTCAATTTGCTGATGAGAAACCTGCTGATCCGATGACCCTGTATATTTATTCAGGCAGGGATTGTGCATTCACCCTTTATGAGGATGAGGGCACAAATTACAATTATGAACAGGGAGCATGGAGTACGATAAAATTCAGTTTTGACGACAAAACCGGAAAGCTTACAATAGGCGGCAGACAGGGTGAATTCAAGGGGATGCTGAATTCCAGGACTTTCAATATTATCTGGATAAGCAAAGACAAACCGTTTGCTGTTGATCCGGAAGCGCACCCCCATGCTGTAGTAACCTATAATGGCAAAGAGATAATCATTACTAAAAAATAATAAATATTATTTCAATACTTACAATGAAATGAAGAAAACAAGTATTCTTATAATGCTGGCAATGACCTTATCAGGCTGTCAGAGAACCCCTTCAAACATTGTGCTGCCGTCACTGATCGGCGATGATATGATACTGCAGCAGAAGACCGATGCAAAGATCTGGGGTAAGGCAAATCCGGGCCACAAAATACAAGTTGTTGCAAGCTGGAATGCAGAAGCAAAAACAAAAGCGGGGAAAGATGGCAAATGGTCTGTCACACTGCCTGCTCCTTCAGCAGGAGGACCTTATACAATGACAATATCGGGCAGAGACACCAGCATCATTATTTATAACATCCTGGCAGGAGAGGTCTGGTTCTGTTCAGGGCAGTCAAATATGGAAATGCCCATGGCGGGGTGGCCTCCGGTTGACACAGTCATGCATTCCGCTGTAACTATTGAGTCAGCAATACTTCCGGAAATACGCCTCTTCAATGTACAGAGAAAAATATCAGGTGAGCCCCTTGAAGAATGCACAGGAAGATGGGAAATGTGCGGTCCATCAACTGTCGAACAGTTCAGCGCTACTGCATTTTTCTTCGGCAGAAAGCTTTATAATGAATTGCATATACCTATAGGATTAATTGAATCAGCGTGGGGCGGAACACCTGCTGAATCATGGATATCATCAGCAGCCCTTGAGGGTGCAGGAGATTTCCTTGAAGAAATTAAATCTATAAGAGAATCAGCACCGCTTCAGAAGGAATACCAGGCATGGCTCGATGGACATAAACAACTGGAAATCGGACCTTCAGGCAGTGATCAGTGGAAGGATCTAAACTTTAATGATGATAATGTTCCATCTGCTGAGTTTGATGACAATTCATGGCCGGTAATGAATCTCCCGATGAAATTCGAAAGTTCCATTGGTGAGTTTGACGGGGCTGTCTGGTTCCGTAAAAAAGTTGAAATACCTGCAAATTTTAAAGGCAGGGACCTTGTCCTTTCATTAGGGCCTATCGATGATATGGACCGCACATATTTTAACGGCAATCTTGTCGGGGCAACAGAAGAATCAGGTTTCTGGCAGGTGACAAGGAATTATGATATTCCCGGAGAACTTGTTAGCGAAGGCATAAACATTATTTCCGTCAGGGTGATGGATAACCAGGGCGGCGGCGGTATCTGGGGATTTCCGGGGTCAATGAAAATTACTGTGAAAAATGGAAGACAGGCACCGGTGAACATAGAAGGAGAATGGAAATATCAGCCGGTCGCCGAGTTGATTGGAAATAAATTATACGTTTTTGACCTGTCAAAAAATGAATTTTCAGCTCAAAAAAGGCCCGTATCTCTAAGTGCCTATACCCCTTCGGTTCTTTTTAACGCGATGGTTAATCCTATGGTCAATTACCCGATAAAAGGTGCTATCTGGTACCAGGGAGAGTCGAATGTAGGAAGGGCAGATCAGTATGCAAAAATATTCCCGCTTATGATACAGAACTGGAGGGATGCCTGGGGTATCAGGGATTTTCCTTTCTACTATGTTCAGATCGCACCCTATGTTTATGCTCATGTTGACTCTGCAGAATCAGCTTTTTTGCGTGAAGCCCAGGAAAAAGCACTCAGCCTGCCAGGTACGGGAATGGCGGTGATTCTCGACATTGCAACTGTAATGAATATCCATCCCCCCTACAAGAAAGAGGTAGGTGAACGACTTGCATATCTTGCCCTCAGCAATGATTATGGAATAAAAATACCGTGTTCCGGGCCTGTCTTTAAATCCATGTCAGTTGATGGCAGAACCATAAAAATTCAGTTTGATAATATTGAACAGGGTCTTGTAGCAAAAAACGGACGTCTGAAAGAATTTGAAATTGCCGGCAAAGATGGCAAGTTCGTAATGGCCAGCGCTGGTATCGTGAATAACGAAGTAGTGGTATATTCTCCCCTGATTTCCGAACCAGTTTCAGTAAGATATTGCTGGCGCAACGGTGCAGAAGCATCACTCTTTAACAGCGAAGGCTTGCCAGCATGGCAGTTCAGAACAAAATAACAGCAATTAAGATATTGATAATGAGTATTATAGAGTTTTTATTAAAATAGTATGAAATGAAAAAGTTGATTTATCTTTCTCTTACAATGATGGCATTTGCAGCTGTCTTTTATGCCTGCAATCAATCATCCGGGAATAAGGCAATGGTGCAAAAAGAGAATTACGGTGTATACAGCGGGAAAGAAGTATTTCTCTTTACTCTGACTAACAAGAATGGCAATGTCATTAGACTGTCAAACTATGGAGCAAGAATAACATGGATTGAGGTTCCTGACAGAACAGGGGAAAAGGGAAATGTCACTTTCGGATTTGATACATTTGAAGAAATGATGAAAGGTGATCCGTTTTTTGGCTCTGTTGTCGGCCGCTATGCAAACAGGATAGCAAAAGGAAAATTCAGCCTGGATGGAACAGAATATTCCCTTACGCTTAATGATGGGACCAATACCCTTCATGGAGGCCCGGGCGGATGGCACAGCGTGATATGGAATGCGGAGGTGCAGGAAAAAACAGAATATCCCGCAGTGAAATTCACTTATAACAGCCCCGATATGGAGGAAGGTTATCCCGGGAATATGGATGTTGAAATCATATATACCTGGAATGACAACAATGAAATCGTAATGGATTATAAATGTACTGCAGACAAAAAAACAGTTCTGAATATTACAAATCATGCCTATTTCAATCTTCATGGGGCCGGTATATTGGATATTCTGGATCATCAGCTTACGATTAATGCATCCTCATTCACACCGGTTGATTCTACCCTTATACCTACAGGTGAATTGCGCCCTGTTACAGGCACTCCGTTTGATTTCACAACCTCTCATGAAGTAGGAGAAAGGATCAACGAAGATTATGATCAGCTTAAGCTGGGACGGGGCTATGACCATAATTACGTTCTTGATAATAATCAGGAGGTCGATGCCTCTGTTTACGACCTTGTTACCGGCAGGCTGCTGGAGGTTATAACAGACCAGCCCGGAATCCAGTTCTATTGCGGGAACTTCCTTAACGGCAGCCTTATTGGTCATGGCAGCAAACCATATAATTACAGGTCAGGCTTATGCCTTGAAACACAGCGCTTCCCTGACAGCCCCAACCACCCTGATTTCCCGACAACCGTCATTAATCCAGGTGAAACCTTCACCTCAACAACTATCTACAGGTTTTCGGTTAAGGGCGTGCAATAAAATAAGTTGTGTAATCATATTTCCTAACAGATAGATAATCAATATTATATGTGTTACAATTGAACAGATATTCCATTACACACCATAAATAGATATCTGTTCTGAATTAAATCCGTTTATGACATCATGAAGAGTATTCTTAAAAAACACTGCAATTACAACTGCGGGGTTGGGCCTTGTTCCCGCATTATCAGGCGCTTTAGCAGGCTGTGCTCCTTCCGACAGTATTAATGTTGGCCTTATTGGCTGCAATGGCATGGGCTTTAGTGATCTGAGTGCATTTCTTGAACATCCTCAGGTAGAATGCATTGGCTTGTGCGATATCGACAAAAGTGTGCTTAACCGCCGATGTTGAGAAAATACGCGGAAAGAAACCTTCAAACATCTATAAAGACTGGCGTAAGCTTATCGACAACAAAGATATCAATATTGTAATTGTCGGGACACCCGATCATTGGCATTGTCTGCAGATGGTTGCAGCATGTGAAGCCGGGAAAGATGTTTACTGTGAAAAGCCGCTTGGGAGGACCATTGAAGAATGTAACCTGATGGTAAAGGCCGCTCAGCGATATAAAAGAATAGTTCAGGTTGGTCAGTGGCAAAGAAGTGATCCTCATTGGCTCGATGCAGTTGATTTTATACATTCAGGGAAGCTCGGTAAAATAAGGCTGGTAAGAGTATTTTCATACCAGGGATGGAACAGCTCAATACCTGTATTGGCAGATGAACCGGTTCCCGCAGGAGTAGATTATGATATGTGGCTTGGACCTGCCCCCTCGCGCCCCTTCAACAGAAACCGTTTTCACTTTACCTTTCGCTGGTTATGGGACTACGCCGGAGGCCTGATGACCGACTGGGGTGTTCATTTGCTCGATTTTGCATTGTTCGGGATGAATGTTACTGCTCCTAAATCAATCATGTCCATGGGTGGCAAATATGGTTATCCCGATGATGCCTGCGAAACTCCAGACAGTTTACAGACGATTTATGAATTTAATGGATTCAACGTTTTGTGGGACCACGCCATTGGCATTAACGACGGCGCTTATGGCCGGAATGCAGTATTGGGTTTTGTCGGGGAAAACGGAACCCTGGTCGTAGATCGTGACGGCTGGGAAGTTATACCTGAGGTTGTAAACAATGTAACCCGTATGGAAGCAGTACCATGGAAGAAGGGAACAGGAGAGGGCTTGAAAAACCATATAAAAAATCATCTCGAGTGCATTGAAAGCCGTAACCCAAAGACCAACGCCAGCGTGGAGATCGGTGCCCATATCGCTAAATTCTCTGCACTGGGAAATATTGCATACCGTACCGGCAAGAAACTTATCTGGGATGGCACAAAATTTACAAACGATACAGATGCCAACAATTATCTGATCCCGAATTATAGAGGACCATGGAAATTACCTGAGGTCTAATTGGCATTGATAAGTTCTAAAAGTATTCTTTGAAAGGTACTGAACTGTGAAGTGAAGAACAGCCTCAGTAGAAATAGCTTTTCGCCGGATTGGAAAGAATAAATTCCCTTTTTATATCCGGCGTTTTTGCATATTCTGTTTAAGAAGATTTGTTTTAAATGTTGAATCATGAAGATTTAAATCTTTTAGCTGATAATATTAAAATTTTCCTGATCTATTTGTGGGTTAATGTTAAAATTCCCCCATTTTTTTTATATATAGGTTTAAATAGATATGTTTGTATTATTACTTTTAGCCCTAACCCTATGAGTACAATTAGGAATATTCATAGCATTGAAAATGAATTCAGGTATATTGTTTGCCTTTTCGTTTTATTGCTGATACTGACTGGATGTCATTCCAATAATAAATCTTCATCTAAATCACAGAAACAATCATTCGCAACGCCTCCCCCGGCAAATGATGATTATTTTCAGGAGATCGGGCAGCAGATCGGATTGGATTTTATTCATTCCATCGGTGAGCATGATTTGACTAATATAATTGAATCAGACGGAGGAGGCGCTGCTTTTCTCGATTATGACCAGGATGGATTCATTGATATCTATGCCTGCAGCGGTACATGGCTTGAAGGTTTCAGCAAGAGTGAAAAACCTGCAAAATTGCCTGAAAACCATCTGTACCGGAATCGTGGTGATGGCACTTATGAAGATGTTACTAAAAAAGCCGGTGTGGGAGGCCCATGGTTTAGCATGGGAGTTACGGCAGGCGATTACAATAATGATGGCTATCCCGATATGTACCTGAGTAATTACGGCCCGAATGTTCTGCTTAAGAATAATGGTAACGGGACTTTTTCCAACGTTACAAAACGTGCCAATGTGAGCGGAGGAAAGGAATGCAGTGTGGGAGCCGTCTGGCTCGATTATGGTAACGATGGGTTTTTGGATCTTTATGTAGGAAACTA
>CAYNGW010000034.1:0-2119 GCA_964396955.1 uncultured Rikenellaceae bacterium
CAAAAACCCGGTAAACACAGGGTATGACAACAAGCGTAAGGAGAGTGGAGGAGACTAATCCTCCGATCACGGCAAGTGCCATCGGAGACCTCAGTGAAGCGCTCTCGCCGATCCCTATTGTAAGCGGCAGCAGCGCCAGTATTGTCGTCAGGCTTGTCATAAGAATAGGCCTTATACGCTGGGATCCGGCAAGGATTATTGCTTCTTTCTTTTCCATCCCGGCTTCCCTCAGCTGGTTTATACGGTCAATAAGGATTATGGCGTTGTTTACTGCAATACCGCCGAGCATTATTATACCTATATAGGCCATCATGTTAAGCGACTTGCCCAGGATGAAGAAAGTAAGTATCGTCCCGACGCCGGCAAGAGGAATGGTCAGCATGATGACAAAAGGCTGTATTATCGATTCAAACTGGGCAGCCAGAACCATGAAGACAAGTACAAGCGAAAGTATCAATGCAAAAGTGAGATTTGACGTGGATTCTTTTCTTTTTAATTCTTCCCCGGTAAATTCCATTTTGTAATCAATCGGAAGGGCAACTGATCCCAGCGAAGATTCTGCATCCCTTACAACCTTGTCAAAAGCCATTCCGGGTTTAACCATTGCATATATATAGCAGGTCCTCGACTGGTTCCTTCGCGTGATCTCCCTGGGGCTTACAATTATCCTGATATCAGTCAGTTCGCTTAGCGGCATTTTCACATTTCCAGCCGTGATCATAAGATCCTGGAGCTGATGAAGGGAAATATCCCCCAGCTTTATCGTAATATCTTTCAGTTCACCTTCTCTTTCAAAACTGCCTGCAGCAGCCCCTTCCAGATAACTCTTTACCTGGTTGATCACACTTTCGACAGTAACACTGTAATAGCTTGTTTTAAAACGGTCAATGGTCACTTCCACTTCTGGTGTGCCTTCATCAATAGAGGTTGTAAGATTATAGAGTCCGGGATTTTGTTCCAGGATCGCTTTTGATTCCTTCAGTATCTTTTCAAGTTCGTTATAATCTTTGCCTGAGATCTCAAGCGCAAAAGGCAACTCTGTTGTTCCGAGTGATGTCTGAAGGGCAGTCTCTTCCCTGGTAAAGCTCACTTCCAGACCGGGAACTGTTTTAAGGTAATTCTCAATAAGGGTTATTGCATTTTCAGTTTCTGATGAATATTCATCAGCGAGTATTACTTTCAGTGAAGCAGTGTTTTCACCTTTTACAGTTGATGTTTGGCTTAAAGTTGAAGTATTATCCTCTCCCGACTGGCTGTAAATCATTCTCAGTTTATTGCCGAGAAGCTCCCTGATGATTCCTTCTGTATTGGCAGCAGTGCTCCGGGTCCTTTCCAGACTGGTGCCTTCAGGCAGCTTCAGCTCAACCGTGAATTCGACGGATTCCGATTTTGGCATAAATTCACTTCCAAGACCTGGTATAAGCAAGGCAGTGACACCCATGAGAATTACAGCCAGGAATATAACAAGATTTCTCTTTTCCACGGTTTTTTCCAGGAAGCCGGAGTACCACCTGAATTTTAACGGCGTGCTCAAATCAACTTTTTTCTTTTTATCGGAAAAAAGGGTTGAGACAAGCATGGGTATTACCAGCATCGCCACAACAAGTGATGAAAGCAGGGCAAAAGCCACAGTCCATGCCTGGTCCCTGAACATCTCACTTGAAGCACCATGCAGATAAACTATGGGAAGGAAAACAACAATTGTGGTTACCGTTGAGGCTGTAATTGCTCCTCCTACCTGGCCTGTACCTGTTATGACCGCTTCTTTCAGCGGAACCCCTTCCTCACGGAGGCGCGTTATATTTTCAAGAACAACGATAGCATTATCCACCAGCATTCCTGCACCAAGCGCCAGGCCGCCCAGTGTCATTATATTGAGCGTGAGGTGATTGAAATACATCAGGTTGAACGTGGCAATTATAGAAATAGGAATTGCGACGCTTATTACCAGAGTTGTCCCTATTCTCCTGAGAAAAACATACAGGACGAATACTGCAAGAAGGATTCCTATTATTAAAGTGTTCTTGACTTCACTTATTGCATTATGAATATATGTTCCCTGGTCAAGCACTTTGATAAATTCATAGCCTGGCAGTGCCTTACCAAGGTCAGTGATAGC
>CAYNGW010000034.1:2219-14093 GCA_964396955.1 uncultured Rikenellaceae bacterium
CAAGCACTTTGATAAATTCATAGCCTGGCAGTGCCTTACCAAGGTCAGTGATAGCATCATCAAGGCTTTTTACAGCATAAACAGTATTGAATTTCGGCTCTTTGTAGATTGAAAGCCCTATGCACCTTTCCCCATTAATGGTAACGATATTCTCCGGGTCCTTGTTTGCAAATGCAATCCTGGCAACATCCCTCAGGTAAACCGGCACCCTTGTGGAGGATGAAGCAGCGGCTGAACCAGCTGCTGAAGAAGTACCGGCAGATGATGTCTGTTTGAAACCGACAATTATATTTTCCAGATCCTGGAGATCTTCAAGAACGCTTACTCCTTTTACCACATATTTTGTTCCCATATCAACAATGGAACCCCCTGAGACATTCCTGTTGTAATTGCTGATCTGCATGGCTATCCCGTCCGATGTAAGCCCGAATGATTCAAGCAGATATTTGTTTGTCTCAATGACCACCTCGCTCTCTTCCACTCCTGTAAGCTTTACGTCGGCCACACCCTCAATCCTTACCAGCTCATTGCGGATATAATTTTCAGCAACTTTCCTGATCTCATCAATGTTGGCAATGCCGGCATTCTTCAGTCCCACTATCATGACCGGGGAGGCGTTGGGATCGTACTGTGAGATTGTAAAATCCTCAAGATCAGAGTTCTGACTGAATGAATTCAATACTTTCTGCAGGTCAAGGAATGCCTCATCCATATCCTTGTTCCAGGTGTATTCCACTGTAATGTTGGCTGAACCGACATGTGACACGGAGGATACCTGTGTCACGTTGCTCTGGCGCATTGCGAGGGATTCAATCTGATCGACATAGTTCTTTTCAATCTCCTCGGGAGGCTTTTCACCTGCCTTCAGTTCAATATAGATCTTTGGGGTATTGAGATCGGGGAACAGATCGGTGCCAAGCTTACCGAACGAAATGAATCCCAGCAGAACAATACCCAGCATCAGCATCAATACTGTGACCGGGTATTTTACGGCAAATCGGGCAATAGCATTCATGTCAGTTATATGATAATTTTCACCTTCGACCTGTTGCTCAGGGTTTCAAAACCGCCTGTCACCACGCGTTCATTTTTATCAAGTCCCCTGGTGACCTCCACATCAGTGATATTCTCCAGTCCGGTTTCAATGATCCGTTCAGCTGCCACGCCGCGGTCAACAATGAATACTGTTTTGCCTCTCTGGCGGGAAAGTATGATGCTCTTTGGAATTACAATAACTGAATCCCTGCGGTCAGTTACGATATCGGCTTTCACGAACATCCCCGGCCGCAGAAGATAATCCTGGTTATCAATGGAAACAGTGCCCTTGAAGGTCCTTGTATCGGCATTTATCGCAGGTGACAATTGTGTCACATGACCTATTATGGTGTCTTCGGGGATCGTATAGTTTGTCAGTTTAACAAGCTGTCCGGCTTTAATATCTGAGATATATTTTTCAGGGAACTGGACATCCATATACATTGTCCTGTAATCCATGATCTTTACGACTGTCACTCCCGTTTCAACCTGAGTGCCCTGGGTATGATACGGCAGGTCGACGATCACACCCTCAATCGATGCAACTATTTTTGTTTTTGCCAGCTGCAGTTTTGAATTGACAACTGTTGTCTTGGCATTTTCATAGTTGATGCCCGCAGTCTTAAGCTCCTTGAGTGTAACACCTCCTTTTTCGTACAGGGATTCCTGCTTTCTCAGCTCTGTTTCCATCAGCTCAAGGTTCAGCTGGTTTGTTTCCATTTTTACTGAATTGACATATTCCTCATCCTCAAGACTGGCAATCAGGTCTCCCGTTTTTACCTTGTCGCCCATCTGCCACATCCTGCCGGTTTGGGGATTCTTCTCAAGAAAATATGTGGCCGATATTTTTGTTTTAAGCTCTATTTCTCCTTTCGGGAAAGCTGTTCCGGTGGTATTGATGAATTCCTCAATTGTTTTAAGCTTAAGCTCTTCGACCGATACAGGTATCTCAACATCTGCAGTCAGGTTCTGGTCCTGGTTTCTGCATCCTGACAATGCAAATATCAAAGCTGCAAGTACGATTAAATCTTTCTTCATTTTATTTTGAATTAATATTTTATTCTAAAGACATTACCGGTGAGACAGGCTTCTTGTTCTCAAAATCATAAAGAGTCTGTATTTTAAGATTCAGCAGTTCCAGCTTATAGGATATCAGTGAATTGGTATAGGAAAGCTGTTTTTCCGAAAGCTGGTTCTGATAGATATTCAGATCCATGCCTGTCAGGTCGCCGTTCTTGTATTTTTCGAGATTCAGATCATATGTAAGCTGCGCATTGGTGACATTCTGCTGTGCTATTCCTATCTGGTTCTGGAGGTTGAGCAGGTTCCTGTAAACCTTCCTGATGCCGAGAATTATGTCGTTCTGTTCTTCTTCCAGCGAAATGTTTGCAGTTTCGATTGTTGCCTCTGATGCCTTGATGCGTGATTTTCTTTCTCCCCAGTCCCATAACGGAATTATCAGCGAAAGGGAGACGCTTTCATTATCTGTGGGATTATCGTATACGTCTCCGAATTTTTCATTATCACCGAACAGTCCGACTGAAAGGCCAAGACTTCCCCTGAATTCATTCAGCGATTTGGTCTGTATCAGGTCAAACTCAGATTCCTCAATGCTTATCTTTCTCTGTCTCAGCTCCATCCTGTTTGCCAGTCCCTGGTCGATAGCAAATGCAATATCTATTTTAACAGTATCCACGGCGATGTTAGGCAGAACAATGAGATCGTCATAAAGACTCATTCCTATCATAATTTTAAAATCGTCCTTGGCATTGTCGAGAGAGACCTGCTTGTTCTCGAAATCCGATCTTGTTGTGGCAAGGTTTAACTCAGCCTGGAACATCTCTTCACGCGGTGAAATGCCTGCATCGACCTTATTCCTGGAGACCTCGTAGCTTTGCCTCATATTCTGGTAAGCCTGGCGTGCTATTTCAAGGCTCTGCTGCTGCTGGTACACATAATAGAATCCCTGGGTCACCATGTTTTCAAGAGACAACAGCTGAATTGCGTAGTTGAGCTGTGAATTTTCGAGCGCCAGCTCAAGTTCCCTGAGCTGCAGCTTTGTCCTGTTATAGGTAAACAATGGCTGATCAAGACTCAGGGAGAGATTATTGCTGAATCCTTTTGTCGTCTTATCAGAATATTCACTGTAGGAGTCGGTATATCCGAACCTGTTGGTCAGGGAGACTCTTGCATCAGTAAGGACTATCGGCTGTGATACGGTGAACAGGCCAAAGCTCTCTGTTGTCTTTGTTGAGTTCCATTCTGAGATCAGCTCATTGAAAGTCCTGTTCTGGCTGTAGCCTATCGGATTTATTGAAAGGGAGAAGCTCGATTTCAAAGCTGCATTCTGCGCATTCAGGTTCTCCCGGCTTCTTACCAGGCTGAGCCTTGTTTTTTTCATTGTCGGACTGTTCGACTCCGCAATCTTCAATGCTTCTTCAAGAGTCAGCCCCTTCTGCGGAAAAACACATAACGTACTTATTATCAGCAAGAATCCTGATAAAATATATATCCTTCTTGTCTTAATTGCTTTTTTCATTTTATCTATGTAAATTCTTAAACTTCTTTTTTAACCACGAGTTACACTGTTTTTCTTTATCCCTGCCGGTCACCTGTAGCCCGTAGCCGGTCGCCGGCTATTTCGCCCTCACCCACTTTATCGCATCACCCAATACAAGCCTGCCAGCCGACTGATTTGTAAGCTCCACTTTAGCGCTGTCAGGTGTAAGGTAATAACGCCCCATGTTATTCCATCCTGCTTCTGCATTCTCAAAATCGACTGTTATCTCATCAACACCTTCGTCATGGTATATTTTGTAATGCAAATCCTTATAAAGGCTTTCTCCCCGCCGTTCTTCTCCAGGTGGAGGAGGAGCATTCCCGCCCCGAACAACAGTTACAAGTTCATTCACTTTTCCTATATAGCAGTAAATATCATAATAACCCGGTTCGTCAATCGGGGTAGTCCACTTTACTGACCTGTCCCCGGTACCACCTGCAGTATAAACTGATGAAAGAACGTATTTCCCATAATAATAAGAATTTACCACAGGCTGCCAGTAATTCGGGCGGTTATACCTTCGGACCTGCTGATAAGTATCTCCGCTGGTGTTTTCTATCTTAAGCAGTTTCTTGAGAGGTCCCTGGAAAATTATTTGTCCCCGGTCGAATCCGGGATCTTCATTATCGACAATTACTTCACCGGGAAAGGAAAACATTGGCATTGACTCAAGCAGCTCTTCCCCGTCAGTGATACCATTCCTGTTTTTTGATTTTTTTATCTCATCAACAGGGATGCTGATCTCTCCCGGGATATTTTTTGCATAAAGAGCATTGATCAGCAATTCCCTCGGCTCATAATCAAGAATAATACTTATTTTTTTTGATTCCCCTGATCCAAGGTTCACAATCCTAGAGATATCGGTTACATCCATTCCCCGTCCCTGATCCGAGACAGAATAGGTTCCTGACACGCCCTGTTGAACGGCTATTGCAGTTTGACGGGATACGCTTCCCTGACCGCCGGTGCGGAACGCAATATTGAAGATCCCGGCTACAGCTTCAGAATTTGATGCCACAAATGTTACTTTATATCTTACCCTGTCATCTATAACAATTTCATTGACCTGCAGGTCGGTAAACTGAAATCCGGGTTGCTCCTTCGTATTAAACCAGTCATACAGGTATGGATATAATTCATATCCAAACCGCTCCTTAATATCATCGCTGAATTCTTTAATATCCACGCACCTGAAAGTATTTTCATCCACATACTCCCTGAACCAGTCATTAAACTCTTCAATACCTGCCTTTGCCCTTAGAACATTAAACAAATAATCTCCCTTCATTGTCAGTATCAACCTGATAGTATCGATCGAAGGATTCTTTGCCAGCAGATCCCTGAAGCTGGCAGACCTGAATATCAGGTTAGCTCTGTCAACATCCTGAAGCCCCCCTAAATATTCCCTGTAATTAAAGCCGCCTTCTTGCGGTACATCTATTTTCTGAAGATGAGTTTCAAAGACTGCATTGATAACCGGATACTCTTTTGAAAAGAAATTGTTTTTATAGAAGTAGAAGCTTGGTCCAAGCCGGTATCTTATCGGTTCATTTATTACAACACCGTTCCTGACTGTGAAATTTTCGCCGCTGATAAATGTACTTCTTATAAAGTCATTGAATATTCTTACCTGCAGCTCCATGTCAGTAATCACCTCGTTATTCCTTTCCATCCTTTTCTTGTTTCTCCTGAATCGTCTCTCGAAAGGTGCACCTTCGGTAATAGATAATTTTTCTGGGAGCAGAACCATTGAAGGCTGTATTTCAGCCCTGGTTTGAGTGCTCATCCTGGGTAAAGAATAATACTGGACAGGTACTTCAAGTAGGCTGAGTGTTTTGAAGGGATATTTGGTTGAAAAACTTACTTCGAGGTCTCTCATTATGCCTCTTACCAGCAACGGGAGTGTATCTTTTATTTCTGCGAGAGCTTCCTTATAATAATCGTTCCCGGGGAAGTAATATGTGATATATTTTATGGTATCGACCTTTAAAGTATCAGACCTGTAATCACCGATGGCAAGAGTAAGCCCGGTAAGAGGCGATTCAGGCTCAAAGACAGAATATCCGTTTTCTGATTTCATGATCCCCTGCGATACAGGTTTCAGTCCGTTTAATGGTTTAACACGTAATGTATAATTGGTAAAATCAACTTTTATCCTGGCCGGATTGGAAGGATAATAATTGAGCCCCGGAACGGGATACCAGTGCAGCTCAGGAGTTAATAGAACATAATCCTTTGACAGAAATGATAACCGTCTGTTTATATTCAGCATTTGAATCCGGTAAGAATATTCTTTTATATTATCATCACATTCGGGATAACCAAATGATTCGTTTATTGTGCCTGAATAGGAAATGAATACGCTGTCTTCCTGTCCGGGAAGAATAGGTTTTAAAGCGTCAATCTCTATAATGTGATGTGTTTTATTAAAGCTGAGTTCTTTACCGCCGGAAGAGATACCAATGATATTTAAACCGGAATTGAGTGAAAACAGATATTTATCGATGTCCTCGCTGGTATTATTTACGAATTTCAGTGAAGCAACCGCATCAAAGGAATTTCCTTTATGCGTAAGATCAATTTCTGCATCCGTAAGGCTGACAAAGTTCCTGCTTTCAAACTGCCTGTTGGTTTCAATAACAAGTTTTCTTTCATCAATATCATTCTTATACACTGAATAAATATTGTAAGTACAGACAGCCGAACCTGCCATAAATATTACCAGGAAGACGTAACTCAGGGAGGTGAGCAGCTTTGACTGAGGTAATCTTTTGAATAACAGTACTGTTAAGAAAACAAAAGCAAGCCCCAGGAAAAAATAAATAAGACGCTGGTTTAGAATGTAATAGGGATTATCAAATCCTATTACTCCCGACTTGACCACAGGAAGCCCGAATGCCATATAGTCAAAAATTGATCCCATACGGTAGTAAAGCCAGAACATATTGAGAGCAGCAATACCAAGCAGGATAAGAAATGTCACTGCCTGGTTGCGTATCACAGACATCAGCATGAATGCAAGGCCCAGACTGAAAAGAATTGTCGGAACACAGATTATAAGAAGGTATTGCAGATATGACCAGAGATCAACAGTCATGTTTTTTGCGATGATGTTGATAATAAGCCCTATCAGGAGTATTATTATATCAAGCCCGAGAAAAAGCCGCAGGATACCCCATGTCTTGCCCATTATATATTCAAAATTTGACATGGATCGTGTATAAAGAACTTCGTTTGTATCGACTTTTTTATCTCTTTTCAGAAAGTCGGCAGCAAGGAAAATTACAACAACAGCCTGCCCGATGTTAAGAATATACAGGTTAAAAAGCGGAAGAGTTGAAGGAATGGAGATGAAACCCCATGGTTCTTCCCCGACAGGAGAAAAGATAGCTATATTCATAATTGTCATGAAGAACAGAGCTCCTATTGAAAAGAGCCTGAAAAACCAGCTTCTTCTCAGGATTGTTGCTTCATACCTTGCCACAGTTCGTATGTTATGAAAAAGTGCCATAATTTCTCCGGTGATCTTATTCAATTAAGTCAGCATGCATCTTATGCTCCATATAATATACGTATGCATGCTCTATATTTGGAATGATCCCTGTCGATTCAAACTCAGGAATTTCATCAGCAACGATCTGCACTTCCCATCCTGATTCAACAGGTATCGTGGAGATCACGTCATAGCGCTCCTTAACCGTCTCATATTCTACTGGAGTAAGGTTAAGTTTAAAAACATGCCCTTCAGCGTGTTTGATAAGGTTTTCAGGAGATCCGTTAAAAACAAGCTCTCCCTTGTTCAGCAATGCCATTCCCTGGCAGGTGGAGGAAATATCCCCGACGATATGTGTTGAAAGAATTATAGTCACATCATGCTGGCTCAGATGGGAAAGGATATTCCTGAATCTTATCCTTTCATCAGGATCGAGACCGGTGGTGGGCTCATCTACAACAATTATCCGTGGATTGCCGATAAGCGCCTGTGCAATCCCGAGCCGTCGCTTCATTCCTCCCGAAAGCTTATTAGCCTGACGGTCGCGGACTTCCAGCAAACCAACCTGATCAAGAAGCCTGTCCACTTCAGAGAGTCTCTCTTTTTTGTTTTTCATGCCTGCCAGCGAACCTGAATAATCAAGGAATTCCCAGGTTTTGAGTGAAGTGAAGAAACGGAAGTCCTGAGGAAGATATCCAAGCATGCTTCGGATTTCCTTCCTGTGTTCCTGAATATCCTTTCCGTCAACAAGGACAATCCCGGAGGAAGGCTTCATCAGCGTCACCATTATTCTCATCAGGCTTGATTTTCCGGCTCCGTTGGGTCCGAGAAGACCGAATATACCCGTACCAAATTCAAGGTTAATATCTTTTAATGCGAGATTGCCGTTAGGATATATTTTATTCAGCCCCTGGATTTCGATTTTCATGCCGCCGGAGAGGTATTTAGGTAGGTAATAATGGGTTATTACGCAATAAAGACGTCATTTATTTCAAATGTTGCCTAAATAGTTACTTTTATTAATAAAAATATTCCTTTTTGTTCCTTATTGTTATACACACAAAGTAACACAAAGGAACAGATTGAGATAACCTTGTTATAAACAAATTCATACTTTTGTAAGTTAATATTACTTAAAAGTGGCATTTATCACAAATAAGCGCAAGATCATAAATGATCCTGTTTATGGATTTATTAATATTCCCGGTGATTTTATTTTTGACCTGATTGAGCATCCCTGGTTCCAGAGGCTAAGGAACATCAAACAGCTCGGGCTTACGAGTTTTGTCTATCCGGGTGCAAACCACAGCAGGTTTCAGCATTGCCTCGGAGCTTTGCACCTGATGGATCTTGCCCTGAGGACACTTAAGAGTAAAGGTGTTCAGATCTCATCCGAAGAAGAAGAAGCTGTACTGGCTGCCATACTTTTGCATGATGCCGGTCATGGCCCTTTCTCACATGCGCTTGAAACTTCAATAATCACTGGCATCTCGCATGAAGACCTTTCCCTGCTGATGATGAGGAAACTGAATGAAATATATAAGGGCAGGCTCAGCCTTGCAATTGAAATATTCAAGGGGACCTGTAATAAGAAATTTCTGCATGAACTTATTGCAGGCCAGATGGATATGGACCGGCTCGACTACCTGCGGAGAGACAGTTTTTTTACCGGGGTCATTGAAGGATCCATCGGATCGGACCGGATCATCCGGATGCTTAATGTTGTTGATGACAGCCTGGTGGTAGATGAAAAAGGAATTTATTCGCTTGAAAAATTCCTGATAGCCCGCCGGCTAATGTACTGGCAGGTATATATGCATAAAACAGTGCTTTCCTCCGAAAACCTGCTTGTGAAAACTCTTAAACGGGCAAAGGAGCTTGCAGGCGGGGGGAGCGACCTGTATGCCACTCCGGCTCTCCGGTTTTTCCTTTACAATAAGATAGGTCCTGATGATCTGCTGAGGGATGGCCATTTTACTCCCGGTCTTGTAGCTTCAACATTCACAAGACTTGATGATTCGGATATCCTGGTTTCGGCAAAATACTGGGCTGATCATTCCGACAGGATCCTTTCTGATCTTTCGGCCAGGCTTATGAAAAGAGACCTTCCTGCAATAGAACTGCAGAATGATCCGTTCCCTAAGGAAAGGATAAACAAGCTGAAGGCAATGACAGCTGACCTGAAAGGCATCAGTGCGGAAATGACGGATTATTATGTTTTCACAAACAGTATCTCGAACCTGGCATACACGCCAGATGCGCCGGAAGTCAGGATTTTGCTTAAGTCGGGAAGAACAGCCGACATCTCAACTGTCTCGGATATGTTCGATCACAGGTTCCTGTCGGAGAGAATTACCAAATATTTTCTTTGCTATCCAAAAGAGTGCAGATAACTAATTATATTAATCATGGAATTTACAGCAGCAACAATAGCCGGATTTCTGAAAGGAGAAATAGTGGGAGATCCATATACCGTTGTCAATACCGTAGCTAAAATTGAGGAAGGTCATGAAGGGGCCCTCTCTTTTCTTGCCAATCCGAAATATGAGCATTACTTATATACTACCAGATCATCTGTCGTGCTGGTCAATAAAAGCCTTGTACTGACAGCAAAGGTCAGTGCCACTCTGATAAGGGTTGATAACGCCTATGAATCGTTTGCATCTCTTCTTCAGTTTGTTGATCAGGCAAAGCCAAAGAAGAAGGGCATTCACCCTACAGCGGTTATTGAACCAACAGCCACGATAGGCGCAGATGCCTATATAGGAGCTTATGTATATGTTGGCGAAAATTCTGCAGTCGGTGACAACTGTTCACTCTATCCACATGTTTATATTGGAGATAAGGCAAAAATAGGAAATGGTTGTATCCTTTATTCCGGCGTGAAAATATACCATGAATGCGTTCTCGGGGAAAGCTGTACAATTCATGCAGGAACAGTGATCGGGAGCGACGGATTCGGATTTGCACCCCGGTCTGAGACAGAATTCATGAAAATACCGCAAATCGGGAATGTTGTTATTGAAGATCATGTGGAAATAGGGGCTAATGTGACAATTGACCGTGCCACAATGGGTTCGACAGTTATCCGGAAAGGAGTGAAGCTGGATAATCTTATACAGGTAGGGCATAATGTTGAAGTTGGTGAAAACACGGTTATGGCTGCGCTGTCAGGAATTTCTGGATCAACTAAAATCGGTAAAAACTGTATGATTGGCGGTCAGGTTGGCTTTGCAGGCCATCTTAAAATTGCCGACGGAACAAAAATCGGAGCACAGACAGGTATCGCCGGAGATGTCAGGCAAGAAAATTCTGTTTTGCTCGGGACTCCTGCAATAGAACACAGGAACTTCTTAAAATCTTCAGTGATCTTCAAAAAGTTACCTGAACTTAACGCGAAAGTAGACAACCTGGAAAAAGAGGTTAAATCCCTTAAAAAAAAGAAGCCTTAGATACAGTTCTAATGGAAAATAATTGGAATTTATGCAGTTATAAGCTGTTTTTTTAGCTTGTTCTGTTTTTTTTTATTTTTTTTGTACACGAAATTACAATCAATTTTGTCACTGATGGTCGAAAAACAAAGGACACTTGCTAAGGAGATCAGTCTTAATGGTAAGGGATTGCATACCGGGATTAATGTGACTATTACATTCAAGCCGGCACCGGCTAATCACGGATATAAGTTCTGCAGGGTGGATCTTCCCGGCAAGCCTGTAATTGAAGCTCTTGCTGATAATGTTACAGATACATCCAGGGGCACAACGCTGGTTCAGAATAATGCTTCAGTTGCCACCATTGAACATGTCCTGGCCGCATTGCACGGCATGCAGGTCGATAATGCCCTGATTGAGCTTGACGGACCTGAGGCGCCGATAATGGGCGGAGGCTCATGGAAGTTTGTTGAGGCTCTTAAAGAGGCTGGTTTCGTTAATCTTAAGGAAGACAGGAATTATTTCGTGGTAAAACAAAAGCTTACATTCTCTGATGAAGAGCATGGAGTTGACCTGATCGTTTATCCCGACGACCACCTGAGCATCAATGTTCTTATCGATTACAATTCAAAGATCCTTGGCAACCAGTATGCCATTCTTGATTCAATTAAGGACTTTGAAAAGGAAATATGCAAAAGCCGGACATTTGTTTTCTTCCATGAGCTTGAGCCGCTGCATAATATGGGACTTATCAAAGGCGGGGATCTCGATAGTGCGGTTGTTATCCTGGAAAAAGAAGTTGAACAATCTGAAATAGACCGTATTGCAAAGCTTTTTAACAGGCCGGGGATTAACAAGCATACGGCCGGAATACTAAACAATACCGAGCTCAGGTATCCCAATGAACCCGCCAGGCACAAACTTCTTGACATTATGGGAGATCTTGCACTTGTAGGCCATCCGATAAAGGGCAAGGTTGTTGCAACACGCCCGGGCCATTATGCCAACACACAGCTTGCCAGGATCATGAGGCAGGAAATGAAGAAAACTCTTTCCAAACTCAACATCCCTGTTTATGATCCTTCCCGGCCTCCGGTTTATAACCTCGAAGAAATTAAGAAACGCCTTCCTCACAGATCCCCTTTTCTCTTCGTCGATAAAATAATATCGCTGGATGAAAATTCTGTGGTGGGAATTAAAAATGTCACTTTCAATGAGCCGTTCTTCCAGGGACATTTTCCTGATGAACCTGTAATGCCGGGAGTTCTGCTTGTTGAAGCCCTTGCGCAAACAGGAGGTATTCTTGTTTTACACAATGTTGAAGAACCGGGAAAATATTCAACATATTTTCTCAA
>CAYNGW010000035.1:0-14078 GCA_964396955.1 uncultured Rikenellaceae bacterium
CCCACTCAGAGGATCGGGAGTGATATAAAGAATGAATTCAGGCAGTATGATCACAGGTATCCGATGTTTTCGCTCAGTAACACATATAATGAGGATGAACTGAGGGACTTTACCGGCAAGGCGGAGAACGCAGCCGGAGGACCCGTGGAATTTGTCTGCGAACTTAAATTCGATGGTGCATCAATCAGTCTGACTTACAGGAACAAGTCCCTGTTCCGGGCTCTTACACGCGGTGATGGCTCCAGGGGCGATGATGTTACACTTAACATAAGGACTATCCGGAGCGTACCTCTGAGGGTAGCCGGGAAAAATGTCCCTGAAGAATTCATTGTCAGAGGCGAGGTGCTTATGCCCCGGGCTGTTTTTGACCGGCTAAACGATGAAAGAACAAAGGCAGACCTTCCGGCATTTGCAAATCCGCGAAATGCCGCCTCGGGAACATTGAAGCTTCTGGATCCAAGAATCGTGGCCTCGAGAGAACTTGACTGTTTGTTCTATTTTCTTCTGGCAGAGGAATTGCCTCATGAAACTCATTATGAAAACCTGATGGATGCAATGAAATGGGGATTCAGAGTTCCTGACAGTATCAGGGTCTGCAGAGGTATTGAAGAGGTGATCAGCTTCATAAACTTCTGGGAATCAGAACGAAAAAAACTACCTTTTGACATTGACGGAGTTGTAATTAAAGTCAATTCCCTGGCACTTCAGGAAAAGCTTGGCTATACGGCTAAATCTCCGCGCTGGGCAATCGCATATAAATACAAGGCTGAACAGGTATCAACAAAACTATTATCAGTTTCATACCAGGTCGGCAGGACCGGAACAGTCACCCCTGTTGCAAACCTTGAACCGGTTTTCCTTGCCGGATCAACTGTAAAGCGTGCCACGTTGCATAATGCCGACCAGATTGCCCTTCTCGGCCTGCATGTCAACGACATGGTATATGTTGAAAAGGGCGGAGAGATAATACCCAAGATTGTTGGCGTCGACCATTCATCACGAACCGAAAGCAGCAGGGAAATAAAGTTTATTACCAGCTGCCCTGAGTGCGGAACTGCACTCGTCAGGAATGAAGGAGAGGCAAATCATTTTTGTCCCAATTATCTTCACTGTCCTCCTCAGCTTAAAGGAAGAATTGAACATTTCATTGGCAGAAAGGCTATGGATATAGATGGACTTGGTGAGGAAACTATTGACCTGCTATTTAAAAACAACCTGGTCAGGAATTACGCTGATCTGTATGAGCTCAAAGCAGAACAGCTTATCCCGCTGGAACGCATGGGAGAGAAATCTGCATTTAACATTATCAACAGCATAAAATCGTCATTAACAACACCTTATAACAGGGTTCTTTTTGCACTTGGCATCAGGCATGTGGGTGAGACTGTTGCCAAAACAATTGCAGAAAGATTCAGATCAATAGATGACCTTATCAAAGCAGATCCGGAAGAACTTACCAGCATCCGGGAAATAGGTCCGAAAATAGCTTCAAGTATAATCTCATTCTTCGCTGATGAAGATAACATATTAATAATTAACCGGTTAAAAACATACAGATTAAAGTTCAATGATGAGGGGAACAAAAAATCCGTGAGTGACAGGCTGAAAGGAAAATCAATAGTTATATCAGGTGTCTTCAGCAAACATACGAGGGAAGAGTATAAAGAGATTATAGAGAAGAACGGAGGCAGGAATTCCACATCATTATCAGGAAATACTTCTTTTATTCTTGCAGGAGAAGATATGGGACCTTCCAAAAAAGAGAAGGCGGCAGAGCTTGGCATCCCGCTGATGAATGAAAATGAATTTCTGAAATTAATCGGTGAAGATTAATATTTTTGCACTGCTTACATTAACAAAAAACTGTTAGGTTTGCATTATGGAATTATTCAGGGAGTTCAGACTGAAAATAGGAGATTCAATCCTTTCAAAGAAGATTGGAAAGGTCAGGAGGAAAGTATTTTACACAAATATCAGCCGGATAAAAAGCATGGGAATAGCATGGGATGCCTCAAAACCTGAGGATTTCGGCAGTCTGTCAAGGTTTCATCAGAAAATGAATGAAAGGGGTATTAACGTAACCATTCTCGGATATTACCCGGGGAAAGAGCTTCCAAACCAGTATACCGCTTTAAGGTATCTTTCCTGTATAAGGAACAGGGAGGTTAACTTTTTCTATGTGCCGGTCTCACATGAAGCAGAGACTTTCATGAATAACATGTTTGACATTCTGATCGATATTAATTTCGATAAATCATTCCCGATATATTACATTTCATCCATGTCAAAAGCCAGTTTTAAGGTTGGGTTGTTTGACGCGGAAGCTAACAATTCAACTTTCGATCTTATGATTGAGTTAAAAAAGCCTGTCCGCGTTGAAGACTATCTTGCCAATGTTGTACATTATCTGGAAATGATAAATTCAGGATCATCAGTACAAACTGACAAAAATCAGATATGAAAAAATTCAAAGGCACCGGCGTGGCAATTGTCACACCATTCAAGGATGACTCAGGTATAGATTTTGATGCTCTGGGCCGCATAGTCAATCATGTTATCAAAGGAGGAGTAAGTTACATCGTTGTAATGGGTACAACCGGAGAGGCTTCCACCCTTAGCATGGATGAAAAAAAGTCTGTATTGTCCTGTGCTACTGAAGCAGTCAATAAACGTGTTCCATTGGTTGCAGGTATAGGAGGCAACAATACCCGCGAAGTAATAAACACCTTCAGGGAATTGAACCTGGAGGGTGTTGACGGAATATTGTCTGTGGCTCCATATTATAATAAACCGAGCCAGAGCGGGATTTTCCAGCATTTTAAAACCATTGCGGAAAGCAGTCCGTTACCTTTGATCATTTACAATGTTCCCGGAAGGACAAGCTGCAATATCACTTCTGATACCTGCCTTAAGCTTGCCCATGAATGTGAAAATATCGTCGCTGTAAAAGAAGCCTCCGGCGACCTGGCTCATATTATGAGGATAATAAAAGGAAAACCCGGGGATTTTCTTGTCATTTCGGGGGATGACATGATGACTCTGCCGATTATGGCAGCCGGAGGAGCAGGTGTGATATCTGTGCTTGCCAATGCCTATCCCAAGCAATGCAGTGAACTTGTCAGTCAATTAATGAAAAACGATTTTAAGGCAGCCCGTGAGATGCAGTTCCGCCTTATTGAATTGATAGAGTTATGTTTTGCAGACGGAAATCCATCCGGAATAAAGGCTTTCCTAAGCATATTGAATCTGTGTCAGAATAATTTAAGGCTTCCGCTTGTCCCTGTCAATCAGACAGTATTTTCGAGGATACAGAAAGCCGTGGAAGAAGCAAGATAATCCCGGAATTATGGGGCAGGCTGGGTTCCTGCAGCCTGCTGCATGCCATGACAATGTTTGTATTTTTTGCCGCTGCCGCAGGGGCATGGATCATTTCTTCCAACTTTCTTGTCAACCCTCACCGGTTCGGTTTTCTGATTTCTGTCCTGGGTGCTTCCCCCTCCGCTTCCATATTGTGAGAAATCGCTCTTTGATGTTTTCAGGTTCTCAACCTGGCGGCGCCGCTGTGCCTCTTTTACCTGATCGGGATCCTGTGTCGGAATATATCCCTTCATCAAAGTGCTGACAAGATCCTTGTTCACCTTGTTAAGCATTGTCTTGAACAATTCAAATGACTCGAACTTGTATATGAGAAGCGGATCTTTTTGCTCATAGGTAGCATTCTGAACCGATTGCTTAAGCTCATCCATTTCACGCAGATGCTCTTTCCATGCCTCATCTATTGTTGCCAGGACAACAGTTTTTTCATAAGCTTTTGCAAGCTCTTTGCCTTCCGACTCCGCAGTTGTCTTAAGATTTGTTACAACCTGGAACACCCTGACACCATCTGATATAGGGACAACCACGTTCTCATAAACATGCGACATCCGTTCATAAACATCTTTCAGTACCGGATATGCCTGTTGTGATATTGTCTCAACCTTCCGCCTGTATGTTTCCAGGACTTTTGCATATACTTTATCGGTGATCTCATTTGCCTGGCTTTTCAGGAAATCCTGCGATGGTACAGGTGAATCCAATGAAAATGAACGTATAAGATCATAATCAAAACCTTCAAAATCTCCTTCCCTGTGATATGTTTCCACGAGATTCTCCGTAACATCGAACATTGAATTTGCCACATCAACGCTCAGCCGTTCTCCAAGGAGGGCATGACGTCTCTTCTTATAGATGACCTCTCTCTGGGAGTTCATAACATCATCATATTCAAGAAGTCTCTTCCTGATACCGAAATTGTTCTCTTCAACTTTCTTCTGTGCCCGCTCAATGGATTTTGTGATCATGGAATGCTGGATCATCTCACCGTCCTTCAGACCAAGTTTGTCCATAATACCTGCTATTCTTTCTGATCCGAACAGTCTCATCAGTTCATCCTCGAGTGAAACGAAGAACTGTGAAGATCCCGGGTCACCCTGTCTTCCGGCTCGCCCGCGAAGCTGCCTGTCGACCCTGCGCGACTCGTGCCTCTCTGTACCGATTATTGCCAGTCCTCCGGCTTTCTTTACCTCATCAGTAAGCTTAATGTCAGTACCACGACCGGCCATATTGGTGGCAATTGTGATCGTACCTGTTTTGCCTGCCTCGGCGACTATCTCAGCCTCTCTCTGATGCAGCTTTGCATTAAGAACATTATGCTTTAAACCTTTCATCTTGAGCATCCTGCTCAGTAATTCAGATATTTCCACAGAGGTTGTTCCAACGAGTACAGGTCTTCCCTGCCGATACATTTCGGATATCTCATCAATAACGGCATTATATTTCTCTCTTTTTGTCTTATAGATGATGTCTTCGCTGTCATTTCTGATGACAGACACGTTAGTCGGAATGACAACCACATCCAGCTTATATATATTCCAGAACTCTCCTGCCTCTGTTTCTGCCGTCCCGGTCATTCCTGCAAGCTTATGATACATCCTGAAGTAATTCTGCAATGTAATAGTGGCATAGGTCTGTGTGGCCGCCTCAACTTTCACATTTTCCTTTGCTTCAATAGCCTGATGAAGACCGTCGGAATACCTTCTGCCCTCAAGGATCCTTCCGGTCTGCTCATCGACGATCTTCACCTTGTTTTCCATCACTACATATTCCACATCCCTGTCAAAAAGAGTCCATGCCTTAAGCAATTGCGTCATTGTATGAACCCTCTCCGACTTTACTGAATAGTCCTGAAGAAGCTCATCCTTGATTTTAAGCTTTTCCCGGTCGTTTTTCCCTGATTTTTCGAGTTCGGCTATTTTTGATCCAACATCCGGAAGTATGAAAAAGCTTGCATCCTCAACCGAATCTGAAATAAGATCAAGCCCTTTTTCCGTCAGTTCAATTGAGTTTAATTTTTCATCAATGACAAAGTACAGCTCATCAGTAACCTTGGGCATGTCCTTGCTGTTGTTCTGCATATAGAAGTTTTCTGTCTTCTGAAGCAGTGTTTTGTTACCCTCTTCACTGAGGAATTTAATGAGGGCATTATTTTTCGGAAGGCCTTTAAATGCCCTGAGAAGCAGCTTGCCTCCTTCTTCGTTATTCCCGTCTGTAATCAAACGCTTTGCATCAGCAAGCACTTGTGTGACAAGCCTTCTCTGAGCCGAAACCAGTTTATCAACTTTTGGCTTAAGCTCATCGAATTGCTGTGTATCGCTTTTGGCGGTAGGACCTGATATTATGAGAGGAGTACGCGCATCATCCACAAGAACTGAATCAACCTCATCCACAATGGCATAATGGTGCTTGCGCTGTACAAGATCCTCATGATTTATTGCCATGTTATCCCTCAGGTAATCAAAACCAAACTCATTGTTTGTCCCGAAAGTGATATCGGCGTTATATGCCTTCCTCCTGTCTACTGAATTAGGCTGGTGTTTATCAATACAATCAACCTTCAGTCCGTGAAATTCATACATGGGACCCATCCATTCGGAGTCACGTTTTGAAAGATAGTCGTTGACTGTCACAATATGGACGCCTCTTCCTGCCAGGGCGTTCAGGAAGACAGGTAGAGTGGCGACAACCGTTTTACCTTCACCTGTCGCCATTTCTGCAATTTTACCCTTATGCAGGGCAACACCTCCAATAAGCTGGACATCATAGTGGACCATGTCCCAGAGGATTTCGTTTCCTCCTGCAATCCACCGGTTTTGCCAGTATGCTTTATCTCCCTTCACAGTGATACTTTCCCTTGTAGCTGCAAGGTCTCTGTCATATTGCCTTGCCATAACTTCTATCACACTGTTTTCCTTGAATCTCCGTGCCGTCTCCTTCATTATAGCAAATGCAACGGGAACACACTGATCAAGGATCTCCTCTAACTTATCATCAACGTGCTTTTCAATCTTGTCAATCTGATTATATATCTCTTCCTTTAAATAAACATCCTCTTCAGCTTCAGCCTTATCCTTTAATGATTTTATTTCCTTTTCGTCTTCTTCAATATATTCAAGTATCACCTTCTTCAATTCCAGTGTCTTGTCTCTCAACTGGTCATTTGACAATTCCCTGATTTTTTCAAATTCTGCATGGATTTTCTCAACATAAGGATTTATCTCCTTTATGTCCCTCTCATACTTATTCCCCAGAAACAATCCCAGAATTTTTGTTATAATGCTCATTTTTAACAGATTTTACAGAAAAGGCAAAATTAATCTATTTTTTGGATTTCTTTTAAACCACAAACCTGCCTGCCGGCAGGCAGGGGGCACAAAGCGGACTCTAAGAGCACAAAGAAGAAATCCTGCAGCTTCCTATTTTATAAGAGTGTATTTAAGGACTTTATTGCCTTTGGGGGATTGAAGGACAATAAAGTACAATCCTGATGCCTGATCAGAAATATCAATAGTCAGTACTTCAGTATCGTCAGCAAGACCTGTCTTTATCCGCGCGCCGGATGAATTATAGACGTCGTATCTGAATTGTTTTCCGTTAATTTCCGGATCTTTTATCGTAAGCAGGCCTTTACCGGGATTTGGATAGACAACAGCAGTTTCATAACTGGTTTTTTCAATCCTGTCAATAAGCGGGCCTATATGAAAATCCTCAATAACCCAGCCCCAGCCGTTTGCGTAAGGATCTGAGAATAACCTGAATCTCACCATCATGGTGTCGCCTCCTGATATGTATGAAGAGGCTTTCGGGAATATGATGTGCTTGAGCAGCATGGACTCTTTGCCCACGTAGGTTGAGTTCCCTTCGCTGACAGAGCTGTTATATGAAGTTTCCCATGATTTCACATACCTGGAGTCATAACCATCAGCCAGCGGGAACCATGTCTTGCCATAGTTTTTGGATCCCTCAATAATAACATAATCGTAAAAATCATCTGAGCCATAAACCGATCCTTCCTCTCCCGGTTCTACCAGAACAAGCTCCATAAAACTGATAATCATGCCATTAGCGTCAAATTTAACAGGATGCCTGAGCATGGCTGAAAAATCGAGTCTGCCACCATCTGTTTCAGGGCTTTCATAGGGATGTTCCGTATGCAGTCCAAAATTTGAGAAGTCTTCGGGTTTTGCAATTTCAAATCCGATATTGAAGAATTCTGCTGATGCATCAGTGAAATCGGTTGAGTAGCTTGCGACAACTGAACTTATTTCTTCAATTCTTACTGAGAAGAAACCGTTTTCAGGCATCGTTTTTGAGTTCGGGACAGAAGCTTTATCAGAAGCAATTATACGGTACAGGAGTGAATCCCCCCCCTCGAGTGACAGTGATCCTGCCTTTATGGCAGCGCTGTAGCTATAGTTATCTCCGGTCTCAAGACCAACAAACATGGAAATGCCGTCATTTACCTTGTATTCAGCATAAACCGTATCAATTCCCATATTATCAGTTGCCAGAGCTTCAAAAGTGATGGTATCAACCTTCTCAAAATAATACTCAACAGGAGTATGGGCTATTATTGGCTTAACGGTATCCATTCCAATGCGTACACTGTGACGGAATTCGTCAATATATGAAGGTGACCTGTACATCCGCAAAAAATGATCCCTGACAAACATATAATACTCCAGTTCAGTGTCAAAGTAAGGCACAGGGATTGTCACTGTGAACGTATCATTTGACTGCGGTGAGTTCATATAGACTGTATCACATGTTTTGAATCCGTCAAAGGACCACACCAGTCCAACTTTGTTCCGGTCATACGTTGTATCTGATACAATCGTGGTTGTTAATTCAATCTGTGACAGGTGCTCCTCGGTATCCGGCGGATTTTCATGGATAAACCTGGTGTTTATCCATCCCAGATCACCCAGCATTGACATGGTCAGCTTTCCCGGATCATGGATTGATTCACTTTTGTTAATAAAGGGTGTCATAAGTGCACTGGTATCGGGAGTTGTTTCTTCATCAAGATGTGAAATACTCGATCCTGGATCATAGGTCGAAGGAGCATAGATCCTGACTCTTTGCCCAAAATTGGCATTTATCGACAGCGGGCCTTTAAAATAGAGCGAGTCGCTGGTTAATTCATTCTTCAGTTCTTCAGAAGGATTCTCAAACTTAAGAGTATCAGTAAGTCTGTTCCCTGCAAAATTTTCGATAAAAGTATCGTAAATCACAGGAATTGAAGCTGCGCCCCAGGAACCTGTGGATTCATCTGCTGACATCGTATCAAAGAAACCCAGTCCATGAATAAGTTCATGGATCACAACAGTGACAAGATCATACTGATTCGGCAGAGCTTTACCATCAGTGCCGAGATACCAGTTCATATCCGTGTTAATTTTCAGGATTATGTCGGCCGACAGATCATCATTAAGGCTCTCACCGTAAATTTTTTCAGCCAGGGCAACAGGGTACCATGCGTTTGGATCCAGGGCATCTATTACCCATCCTCCTGCCAGACCACCGGTGCTTGAATTAGCAAGAACGCCTGGTGTCATGCTTCCCGTTGTAACAAAAACTGTTATTTCTACATCCGCAGGAAGGATCGATTCAAGAATGGATGCGGCAAAATTCACCGCTGTAACAATATATGCGGAAGTTTCCGAATAATAAACGTTTATCGAAGCTCTGGCTTTTAGTTCGTCTTTCCGCAGAAATTTCTCCGGAGGAGGGATATAAATTTTCTTCACCTTGTTTCCGGCATAACACACCCCTGTAATAAGGGAATTCTTTACCAGTTCCTGTGATCTTATCTGAGGAACTGACACTAAAATGACAAGGCCGGATAATAAGATCAGTCTCTTCATTAAGCTGTCGGAGCGGGTTCGCCGGATACTCTTAATGACATGATATCCCTGTCGAACTGATACATATTGTTTTTGCCTACCAGGCGGAGTTTGTCAAGTATTGCTCTGGCATTTGTCTCTTCCTGAACCTGTTCCATTACGAACCACTGTACAAAATTATGTGTGTTAAAATCTTTTTCGGAAAACGTCAGGGCAACAATCTCGTTAATGCTGGCTGTTATAAATTCTTCATGTTTCAGAACTTCCCTGAACATTTCCTCAACACCTTTAAATTCTGCAGGCGGTTTCCTGAAAGCAGGGACCACAACCTTGCCTCCTCTTTCGTTTATATATCTTATAAACTTGAGCATATGGAGCCTCTCCTCCTCTGCCTGGGCATATAACCAATCTGCCACTCCGCTGAAACCTGTATTTTCAGCCCATGTTGCCATCGCAAGGTAAAGGTTTGACGAATAACCTTCTCTTTCCACCTGTCTGTTGCAGATATCTTCTGCTTTCTTTTTTAACATATCATAAATTTTATTAGTTTATTCTAAGAACATCTTTTCTATACATCTTGTTCAATTTTGAGCAATTCCTCAATTTTCATTATCATGTCGTTAACTGAAAAGGGTTTAGAATAGATTATATCGGCCCCAAGAGCTTTTGCCAGATTAAGATAGCTGGCAGGACCGGCTTTTCCTCCTCCAGATATTGCAATAATTTTTAATGATGGCTTTATTTCACGCAGCCTCATTATTACTTTAAGCCCGTCTTCTTCCGGCATTATCAGATCAGTGATTATCAGGTCGGTGACTGCAGGTTTAAAATGATTTATAGCATCCTTCCCGTTTTCAGCTTCAAGAACTATAAATCTTCTCCTTGTCAGCGATACCTTCAGCATCTCCCTCAGGTCATTATCATCTTCAACTATAAGAATACCTGGCATACCGGTTATTGAGTTTATTGGTTAGATATTAAATAGCTGCTGCATTAATTAATAGACACCTGAATTGCGTTAATTATTTCCCTGAGTGAAACCGGTTTGATAAGATGCTGGCTTACAATCCCCGAATTTACTAATTTTTCTTCCTCAAATGCCTGATTTGAATCAGTTATAATTATACAGGGTGTTTTAATTTCCTTGTCAGCAAAAACACTGATAAGATCTTCCGTTTTGATCTGCTCTGCCTCACTCATATAAATTATAAGGTCCGGCTTGTTTTTCTTGTCCGATACCATTTTGCTCAGGTGGCCGGGATCAGGAGAAAGGGTTATTTCATAACCTGCACTTTCAAGAGCGAGGGACAGAATACGTGATTCGTGTTTATCTCCTGTAATAAACAATATCTTTCTGTTTTTCTCAGGAGTCACTGAAAGTGGTGCATATCCTCTGGAAATGGGAAGATAGATATAAAAGACAGAGCCTTCGTTTATCTTGCTTGATACCATTATATCACCACCTATTTCAGAAACAATCCCATGCACGACTGACAAGCCCAGTCCCGAACCTTTTCCTACTTCGCGGGTTGTAAAGAATGGTTCAAATATCCTTCTGAGCAATGAGGGATCCATCCCTTTTCCCATATCCCTGACCGTCACAAGGACGTACTCGTCAGCAACAATGTCCTTGTTCATCTCTTTCTGCACATCCTTGCCTTTGACGACAGCAAGAGCCACCGAGATAGTTCCCGGCCGTTCCTCCATTGACTGGATTGCATTGGTCATGAGGTTAAGAAACACCCTGAACAACTGAGTCGGATCAGCAAATACCGGAGTATTCTTAATACGGATATTGCTCTTTATTTTAATATGGGACGGAACAGCTGATCTTACGAAACCAATTGTTTCCTTCAGAACATCATATACATTGACAGACACTTTTTCCTGTTCCATCTGTCTGCTGAATGTAAGTATCTGGTTTGTCAGGGAGCGTGCTTTGGAAAGAGCGGCCATGATTTTTGAGACATTTCCAGAAGACGGAGAAGATTTGGGGAGATCGTTCTGAAGCAGCTCCGAATAGCCCGATATTGTTGCAAGAATATTGTTGAAATCGTGGGCAATGCCGCCGGCGAGCGCACCAATGGTTTCAAGCTTCTGAGCCTGAAGCAGCCGGTTTTCGAGCATAAGCTCACGCGACGAATCCTCAAATGAAAAATCAATAAATGAATGATTCCCTGATTCATCAACCGTCATAAATGCACTGATCCGGCATACAATCTCATTGTTTTTGCATGTTTTAAGAGGGACTCTGCCAAACGATTTTGGCTTATGATCCATCAACTGCTCAATATGCATATCAAAAAGACCCTCTTCAGCATAACAATTCCGCAGGTTCATCTCGCTGATGGAACTTTCTTCATCACAATCCATAATCATCAGGAATGCCTTGTTTGCATGGATCATTCTGCCGTCCGGGCTGCATCTCAGGAAACCAATAGGCAGGTTTGTCTCAAATCTTCTGAATTCCTCTTCCTTTTCCGAGGCAAATTTTTCAGTTAATTTCAGGTCCGTTATATCGAATGTCTCTGCAAGAAGATGCGTTATCTCACCCGATTCAACAGGAAACGGGCGGAAAACAACTTCAAAAAACCTTTTACCTGCCTGCGGGACAGTAAAAGAAGCTTCGTATTTCACGGTGGCACCGGAGAAGCACTTATCAATATTTGGTTTTATCCTGTTTTTAAAAGTATCGTGACCCCAGACGTCCCCGAGTGATTTTCCGACAATGGATTCCGCGATCCCTTTGTGAGCATCGCAGAATGCCGTATTGACTTTCTCATAAACATAATTTCTGTTTATGATACTGATCATTGACCTGGAATTGTTGACTATATGATCTGAAAAGTACTTCTCCCTTGCAAGAAATCTCGTGTAATCGTTCTGCCCCCCGGATTTGCCGTTGTCGTGTTCCACTTGCTTCAGTTTAATTGTTATCCGACTTTTATGTCTCCGGTATGCTTAACTTATGTCAAGGTTAAAAGCTTTCTTAAAGTCTTTCAGAACAGGATATTTTGCCTGAAGGTAATTATATTTCTGTTCATCGGTATAAAGCAGTTCATTTGTCTCGGAAAGATCTACAGAAGTCTCTATATCTAACTCCGAAACCAGGAATTTATTTTCAAGGAAGCCTATCAGCTTTGGTTTATAATTCTGGACGAAAATATCTTTCTGTGCAGCGTTGCTTAAATGGATCCGTATGGTATGTTCGTCTTCCACTTCAGGGTGAATTGACTTGAACATGCTTACTATTCTTGTTCCTTCCCCCCTCAGGCTATCAACAAATTCCTGCCAGGCTGAATTGAAAGCGCCATTGGTAAATTCCATTTTTTGACCTGATAATTCTTTCTTCTCATCATGGCTGGTTGTTGCCACAGTGCTTTTATCAGATTTCTCCTTATCTGAGATTACTTCCCTTATTGAAAATGTTCTCGGGGATTTTTCGATGACCGGAATATGTTTCCCGGGTGAGGGTTCTTCTGCCTGCCTTATTATCTCCGATTTTGAAGGGAGAGGAACCGTTTCACTCAGATGTTTTTCGTCAGGCTTTTTTTTTTCGCCTGCCTCCCCGGATTCTTCCATGATCCGGCATAAACGGATCAATGCAAGCTCAATATGAAGCCTCGGATTCTTGCTGCTTTTGTAGGAAATATCACATGAGCTTTCCGTTTCCAGGGCACTGTAAAGAAAGTCAACAGAACAATTACCTGTTTGCTGAAGGTATCTTTGCTTAACGGCAGGAGTTGCTTCCAGCAGACGAATCGTGGCTTCATCCTTGCTGACGAGAAGGTCACGGATGTGACTGTTCAGGCCGGAAACAAAATTATGTCCGTCAAATCCCTTTTCAAGGATCTCATTGAAAGTCATCAGAACTGTTGATACATCTCCCTTCAGGGCAGCCTCGACAGTTTTAAAGTAATACTCATAATCGAGGACATTTAGATTATCAATGACATCCTTATATACTATCTTTTTACCGCACAGGCTCACTATCTGATCAAAAATTGAGAGGGCATCCCTTAATGCGCCGTCAGCTTTCTGGGCTATGATGTGAAGCGCCTCTTCCTCGGCAGTAACTGATTCATTCCGGGCAACATACTGAAGCCTTCCGACAATATCCTCAATTCTGATCCTGTTGAAATCAAAGATCTGGCATCGTGAAAGAATAGTGGGAATGATCTTATGCTTCTCGGTTGTAGCAAGTATGAAAATAGCATGTGAAGGCGGTTCTTCAAGAGTCTTCAGAAATGCATTGAAAGCTGAAGATGAGAGCATATGAACCTCATCAATTATATATATGCTGTATTTTGCAATCTGCGGGGGTATCCTCACCTGGTCATTCAGGCTCCTTATATCTTCAACCTTGTTGTTGGAAGCAGCATCCAGCTCATGTATATTAAAGGATCGTAACGTATTAAATGACAGGCATGATTCGCATTTGTCGCATGCTTCAGCATTATCTTTAAGATTGATGCAATTGATTGTCTTTGCGAATATCCTGGCACAGGTTGTCTTGCCTACTCCTCGTGGTCCGCAGAAAAGATAAGACTGTGTAAGATGCTTGTTCTTTATTGCGTTTTTCAGCGTGTTGGTGATGCTATCCTGCCCGACAACCATGTCGAATGTCGCAGGACGGTATTTCCGGGCTGAAACGATGAAGTTTTCCATATATTATTTATTCCGGGATTCCTGAATATTTGTAATGCAAATATAGTCAAAAAGCCATCGTATGAGATCAGTGTTGAAAATTAAAGGACATCTGACCGGAGTGTACAATGAATCGTCAGCATACCGGAAAATGTATAATTTTCTGTTTATTAATTTTTGTTTAAATGAAAATAATTGTACTTTTGCGAG
>CAYNGW010000036.1:0-2943 GCA_964396955.1 uncultured Rikenellaceae bacterium
AGGTAATTCAGGACGATTTCAAGCTCTTTTACTGACAAGACTGATGGAGTGCCCCCTCCGAAGTAAATCGTTGAAATTGGCTCATTTCCCGTATAATCCTGCCTTATTTCTGCCTCCTTTAGCAATGCTTTTAAAAACGCAGAATGGTCTTCAGCTGATACAACATGATAAAAATCGCAATAATTGCACAGTTTTTTACAGAATGGTATATGAACATATATGCCTGCCATTTTGAAAATTACATCATTTAAATTTAAGAATAAAATACCATTCTAATTATTAAATTTGTTCCAAACATTGATTATGATAAGAAAGAATATTTTTTCAATAATTGTGGCTCTGGTTATTGCGTATCTGAGTTTGTCAAATGCAGATAATTATGATAAGGTTTCATTTTTTAATTTTCCCGGCGCAGATAAGATTATTCATTTCATGATGTATTTTGTTTTTATGTCGGTCATTGTTTTTGAAAACAGAAATAACATAGGAAAAATCAAAATCCTGCTTTTAATTGCTCTTATTCCCTTTTGTTTCGGTGCATTAATGGAGGCTTTACAGATGTTGCTTACCGTGAACAGAGAAGAATCGTTAACAGATATTTTCTTCAATCTGGCCGGAGTATTGTTATCTGTTGTTATATGTTTGCTTGTCAGGCCTTTCAGAAGACAAATAATCAGATAATTATTTTTTTTGTGCTGCCGGCTTTTTTTACAAGGTCAGTTATTGTTGTGCTGCTGAAAATTTTTATCATCTCTTCTCTCAGGTTTGCATAATCGTCATGAACCAGACACGGATCCTTGTCAGTATCCACACATTTGCATGTTGAGTTATGAATTATGCAATTAGCAAATATCCCGTCTCCGTCAATTGTTGTTACTATATCGAGAAGTGTTATTTTAGCAGGATCTTTCTGCAGTGAAAATCCGCCGTGGGGTCCTTTTAACGAAGTGAGGATTTTCTGACGGGCAAGCTGCTGGAGTATCTTTGCAAGGAATGGGGTTGGAAGATCAAGGTCCCGGGATATTTGTTTTATTCCTGTTTTACCTTTTGCCTGTGACTGGCTGGCAATATAAATAACGGCTCTTATTCCGTATCTGCATGAACTTGAAAGCATTTCAATACATTTTTAACGATATTTTATCGATTCTCGGTTTGTGCCTGCCTCCTTCAAATTCAGTTTCAAGAAATGTCTTTACGATCAGATATGCTTCCGATTCGGTAATAAACCTTCCGGGCAAAGCGCATATATTGGCATCATTGTGAGCCCTGGCCAGCCTGCTTATCTCTTCATTCCAGCATAATGCACCTCTTATGCCCTGGTGTTTATTCACAGTCATGTTCATTCCATTCCCGGTTCCGCATATTGAAATGCCTAGCTCATATTCGCCTGACGAAACCGCAATTGCCAGTGGATGACCAAAATCCGGATAATCAACATGTTCTTTACTTGAAGAACCAAAATTCTTTACTTCATATCTTTCCTTAACAAGGTATGCTATTAGCAATTTCTTCAGACAATAACCTGCATGATCTGATGTAATTGCTATTCTTTTCTTTTTCACCTTCATGATTATTATGGAATTTTCAGCTAATTTAGGAAAAAAATATTCTTTTATCTTTTTTATTGTTTGAAAATATGTTTATTAAATGTTATAAATCCCTTGATATTACCATATACATCCGGTAAATATTCATTTTAAAATATTTCATACTATTTTATGATTAAATAATATCATTATGTAAACCTTCAATAAACAGTAAAAAATATACATTTGTTCCATCATCAGTATTAATATTTTATTCTTAACAATTGTTAATAACAGTAATAAGTGTCTGATTTACAAAAAGGGTATATTTTTTGATCTGTTAAAAAAGTGTTTGCCTGATGATAATATTGAAAAAACAAATAAAATTCATAATATTTTTCCAACACAATTAACAGTATATATATAATATCATAAATAAATATATTAAAATCATTATAAATTATTTTGATGTTAATTAACTGGCAATATCGGTGAAGAAAGAAATAAATTATATTGATGAGATAAAGATAATGAAAGCAAAAAAGAATGCGATAATTCTTGCTCATTATTATCAGACCGGTGATATTCAGGATATGGCTGATTTTATAGGAGACAGCCTTGCCTTATCTCAGAAAGCAGCAGAAAATGATGCTGATATCATATTATTCGCCGGAGTAAAATTTATGGCTGAAACTGCAAAAATTCTTGCTCCTGAAAAGAGAGTGCTTCTACCTGACATAAATGCAGGTTGTTCCCTGGCTGATTCATGCAAGGCAGAAGATTTTAAGAAATTCATTAAGAACAATCCGGGAAGAACTGTCATCACTTATGTAAATACAACGGCAGAAATAAAAGCATTGTCTGATATATGCTGTACTTCTTCAAATGCAGTACAAATTGTTAATTCCCTTCCCAAAGAAGAAAAAATAATATTTGCACCAGACAGAAATCTTGGAAATTATGTACTGAATAAAACAGGAAGGGATATGGTCATATGGAACGGAACATGTCATGTTCATGAAGAATTTTCACTTGAAGCCATTCTTAAACTAAAGGAAAAGAATCCGGAAGCAAAGATCATTGTTCACCCTGAATGTGAACTGCCTGTACGGATGATTGCAGATTTTATTGGTTCAACATCAGCATTGCTTCAGTTTACTAAAAAAGACAATGGCAAATGTTATATAGTAGCCACAGAACCGGGGATAATTCACCAGATGAAGAAGATGATGCCTGATAAAGAATATATTCCGGCTCCTCCAAAAGATTCAACTTGCGGATGCAGTGAATGTAGTTTTATGAAGCTTATTACAGTAGAAAAAATATATAAATGCCTGAAAATAGAAAAACCTGAAATATTTGTTGATCCTGAAATAATAAAAAGTGCTCAAAAACCGATTAAAAGAATGATTGATAT